>CAZYOB010000005.1:0-49741 GCA_964648275.1 uncultured Pseudomonadales bacterium | reverse complement strand
TTCGGGATATATTACCGTCCACACCGCACCTCTCCTGACATCACCTCAAGTTACACTCCTAACAGATACTTCTACTGTCTTAGTCTTTAAGTCAATTGATCACTGGGTACAAATTGGACTCAGTAATGACGACCAGTCCAAGAACTGGTGGATAAGCGACATCTATCTCGAAAAATAATTTCCCCTTCCTCTCAAATATCCTGCGATTACAGTGAACCGCTTGCTGTTGCCTCTTGTGTCACTTCAGGTGTTGGGGTCGCCTCGGGTATTGGCTCGACTAATATAGGAGTTGTCTCAGGTGTTGGCGAAGGACTCAACTCCGGTGTTGGACTTGGTGTTGGGTTTGGTGTTACCTGTAGTTCGGGAGTAATCGCCACCGTAGGTTGAGCAGTCGGCACAGATGCCGACCCGGCTCCCTCACTCGTATTCAAGTCCGCCACTGCCATCGCCGTCCAGGCAAATCTGATATCCATTGATGTATTGCGCGATAGTCTGATCTTAAATCCTTGCTTACTCAGATCTAAGATTGCATAGGTAGGCAAATTTCCTAAATCTGTCTCCCCTACTATATTCATGGAAACCGTCACTACCGGCTCGTCCTTGTATTCTTTCTCAAACTTCACCTCTACCTCATTACCACCGGACTTCACGATCGCAAATCCTGCCGTATCCTTGTTAAACGTCGGTCTGCCGGCAAAATACACATCCGAATGGAATATCACCTTGCCAAAAAACTCGACCTCCTGTCTAAACAATCCGCTGATCAGGTCAGCCACCTGGACCGAAACCGGTTTTTCCTTTTCAAGCACCATCTCTGGTTCAGCTGATGCGGTAGCGATCCCCGCGACCTTATCTGTTAAAGTTGAAATACTGTCTGTGAGCAACTTAAATCCCTTTATTTCGTTCGCCTCTATCTTGTCGGCTTTAATTGTTCCCATGAATATTGCATTGCCGTCGGAGGTAATCTTAACGCTCTCGTTCCCCTCGCTGTCCTGCATCACGAACATTCCTGTGGCTAAGATATCCTGAGTGATCAATTTTGGAGTGATCATTTCCAGCCCTGCCACTACCCTATCTGTCATTATCTCCGACATATCTATTGACGATGTCTCGATCTGTGCCATATTTTGGATTAAGTTAGCCAAAACCTCCGAGTTAAACGTACTATTGGTTGTATCCAATCCGCTCATTACATCTGCTAACTTGGCTCCGGTACTATTGCCATTCTTCACGAAGACTACAACGGTACCGATTCCCTCTCCATCATATTCAGTCATTGCTGTACCGATAACAGCTCCTGCCTTAATCGCTTTCATAGCTACTCCCGGGGTAGAAGAAGTGGTTAGATAATCCCCTGATTTGATTTCTCCATTCTCGGTATTCACCTTTACAGGCACTCTTCCCGAAAGTGCCACCAGAACCGGACTTCCCGTAATATTAGCGTCGCCCAAAACCATTCCCGGTTGGGTAGACACGATTCCCAATACTGAGGAGTCATAAGGTCTGGCGGATTTCTTAACCCCATTCTGCATTAAATTATCAACTACCACTACATCTCCTGCTATGATTGTTGGATCACTAGTGCCATATGCTTCAGCCAAGTCGGCTCCACCTACTTTATAAGCAGTCAAAATACTTCCAGACTTAACAGTCAGATTGTTTGCGATTGAAGTCCCCTGAGCCCATTGCAACTTGACCGTCCCACCGGTAACTCCGGCAGTCACTATTCCCTGCATCTCGACATTAAATCCAAAACCATCATCGTCTTGCACGGCCAAGTTAATCATTTCCCCCGGAGTAGTGCAGTCGGTCGTGTTAGCCTGGGGGAAATTCTCACCCCTGCCCTCATGTCCGAATAGTATGACACTACATGTTGAACCAACCGGTGCCAACATGGCCGACTTCCAATCCGGCGTATTAAGACTACTATTTGAGACGATTAAACTAATATCAAAAACCCAAGACTCTCCTGCCCCAATACTGAACTGTAGTTGAGTATCGTCAACTAAAACTGTGCTACTAATCACCGACTGATCGGCTGTCTTTAAAACAGTAACCGTGTCACCTCCAATGCAATTTGTCCACGAGCCATTTTGATAACATCTGAACTTGGATGTTGAGGTGTTGTAATACATCCCCCCATTCACTCCGGTTGGGTCGGCTGTTCCATTATCTAGTACCAACAGATCGGGAGTTGATGAGGCACTGTTCCCTATCCGAACGCTGCCACTCGATGACGTTGGTCCCACCAAGAAGTTGACATTCCCGGTCCCGGATTGGATTGTTGTTGTAGATGCGGTATCGGTCGATCCTAAGACCACCGTCTTCGCCGCTGCTCCGGTTCCTAAATTGATTGACTCGGCACTCGAATCGCCTCCTAAAGTTAACGTCCCGGTCGTTCCTGAGTCAATGGTGAGTGAGGTCGCGACCGGAGTTGTCAGATCCACTGGCAAACCTCCAAACAATGTCACCAGACCACCACTGGTCAAATCAAAATTCGTACCATCAATCGCTACCGTGGCCGTATTATTTCCCAGCGTCGTCAATCCTGTAGATGAAAGTGTTGTGAAAGCACCAGAGTTTGGAGTCGTGGATCCAATTGTTCCGGGAATAGCCCATGTGCCACCGAGTAAGGTAGAGGCATTGATGGTCCCGGAATTGGCAAAGGTCAGAGAGGCTCCGGTATCGACTACCATGGCCGCAGTTGTGTTGGTTCCTGACGTAATTCCCGAGAATGGAACGGATGTTGCGGTCACAGTACTCGTCCAAGACGGAGCAGCCGCTCCGTTCGAGACTAGGAATTGACCGGCGCTACCTGCAACAGTCACCTCCATCGAATCCGCATCCGTCCACACAACTCCACCATTGACCGCAGTCATGTTCTTGTTTGTTCCTCCATATGCTAGGCCGACCAAAGATCCATTCCAAGCACCAGTCGTGATCACACCGGTGTTGGCAGTGATCACTAACCCGTTAAATCCTGTAGCTCCTGTAATAGCTCCATCCATCGAGATTCCACCAATATTAGTCATATCTCCTGTCGCACTGATATCCCAATCAGAGGAGTTGATTGTCACAGTCGCAGAGTTGTCACCTAAAGTCGTCAATCCTGTAGATGAAAGTGTTGTGAAAGCACCAGAGTTTGGAGTCGTGGATCCAATTGTTCCGGGAATAGCCCATGTGCCACCGAGTAATTGGTTGACATTAATAACTCCTGAGGTTGCAGTTCCACCCGAATATGTAAGAGAAGCACCCGCCCCAACCGTCATGGCTGCTGTTGTGTTTGTACCGGTGGTAATAGCGTCAAAGGATGATCCGCTTCCGGTGCCATCTGCACCAGCCGGTCCCGTGACCCCATCTGCCCCTGCAGGCCCCTGAGCACCCGCAATTCCCTGATCCCCTTTGTCTCCCTTTGGTCCTTGAAGTCCCTGAGGACCAGCGGGTCCGATAGGACCGACTGTTATGGCGGTCGAGGGTAGACCTGTTGCCGGGAATCCCGGTCCTCCTGTTTGCGCAATAATGAAAGAGCCCTCGGTCGCATCTCTCACTACTTGATAGAAAGAACTAACCAATCCAATATTAAGAGGAATTGAGACCTGCTGTGTAGCCTCCGATATCTGCTCGACTCGTTTGTCGAGAACGCTCGTCCTTACTCCCAGCACTCTTTTGTCATCCGTTCCACCCTGCAAGAACAAAGAGAGTCTCAATAATTCTTTTGATATCAAAGTTAACGTTGCGTCGGGCTCTTTGAGAGACGGTTCGATACTCACATTCAACAGTTTTCCTCTGGTATCGAATCGTCCCTTGATCACTCGATTATCTGTCAGGGTGATTAAATCAAACTCTCCGATCAGCCTACCCCGGACTATCGACCCATTGATTATTTTCACCGGTAATATCTGCGTGTCGGTCAATTCCACTCCGATGAGGCCCCTCTCCACCACTTTTACCTCTTCTCGCTTCCCGCTTCTGGTCAAGAAAACGTTCACCACACCGTTCACTTCTTCCACTTGTCCTGAGTCACCGTTCTGATAGTTGAGCTCTACCGATCCTTCATACTTCTCCCCTCGGATCCTGGCGTTCTCAATAGTCGCAAAAGAAAAAGACTGATCGCTTCTCAGCACTCCCATTAGTACCGGCTTGTCAAAATTACTCTCACTGATAGTTTGCTCATCCACCTGGGTTATCAGTACTCGCTCTACTCCCTGTTCGGGAATATCCAGCAAAGGCATCCATCTCCAACCGACGAAGTACATCAACAACAAACCCAGACCAAAAATCATCACGGCTAATAATCGCCTGACACTTGGGTGATATTTCTTTCCGGTTACTAATACTCTCTCCATATTTAAAGCAATTCCTCTTCTTCTCTAACTAATGCATATGAGCTGGCCACCACAAGTGCAATAACGAACAATAGGAACATCACCGTCGTCAATCCACTGTTACTGATATCCAATACCGAAAATACCGGTTGGGCTAAAGTCACCGTCCAATCGACATTCTTGGGGCTGGAAATTACCACTACGGAATACCTTCCCGATCCGTTGTAACCCATGTTGATATTTTTTCCTCCTAACCATGACAAATAAGTAACATCGGTTTCGGTCACTTTTGTCCCCACCAGGTCGAAATTTGTATTGCTCAACCACCTACCGTCAATATCCAGTAATCCAAAATGTTGGCCCGTCTGCTCGGAAGCTATCTCCTGTATTCTGTCTCCCAATACTTCCATGCTGTAAGAAGCGAAAACTCCACCGATCACTACACCATCCGCTTGTCTGACCGGGATGCCCAACACGACGGTTTTTTCATCCCCATATGGATATGCTTCTGGAGTATTAGAAAAATAATTCGCACTTCCCTTGACCACGTCGCTAAAATATCCGTATCTGCTTAAACTCACCCCTGTCTGAGAAGTTAATGGATACGCGGCGATCACCATGCCCTCCAAATTAACGATCGCAATGTTTTCAAAATCTTTGTAATTCTTGAATAAAGCTTTGGAAAAACTTGTTAAATCAGCCTCATTTTCTTTTGTCAAAGCCTCTCTGAATAATTCGTTCCCGGATAGACCGTCAAGTGCGGACAGGGAATTCTCAACCGCCCTGTCTACAATGATCTTCCCGTACTCCACCTTCTCTGTCAGATTAACTCTGGCGTTCCTCATCAATATCGACTGGACCACCCCGATCAAAACTATCGCCAAAGAAAATGACATCAGGATAGCTCCGAACATTCTGAATACCAATGTCCTATCGACATCGGTCCTTCGTTTAAACTCTTCCCAAAATGGCAGTAACATTCCAATCATCGCCGCGATTAAAATAAAGAATGATCTTGCCCAGTAACTCTCGGTCGCGTAGTGTATCGACAAGGCCACCAACAGCAACCCGCATAGTCCTAAAATTATCTTAAATAATTTCTTGTTTACCAAATAACCCCAGACCAGGGAGATTAGCAATATCAACGCCAGTCCACTTAACAACACACTATATCCATCTATAACTCTGTATATCGCAGTAGATATCGAGGACAGCCCGCTGGTCTCCGGATAATATCTGAAAGCTAGGACAATTCCGATCATTAAGCCGCCGATAAAAAAGGCGTAAGCCGCCGACGACACCACCCCAAAGACCGCCTCCAATAAAATGGTCAATGCAAATAATCCATTGATCAATAACCCATCCAGATCCCCACTCCTCATCTGTAAATAAGCCAATACGAAATAAACAATTACCAATATCACCCTGAAAACATTATTCAAGTGAGAATACATCGAGAATTCCTCCTGGATCATGTTGGCCAGTATCAATCCGATACCGGCGATTATAAGAGTCAATCTGATGGGCAAGAACCACTCGGCCAGATTACCTGCCACAAACACATCCAGTTGTCTGTTGTAGAGGAACATGGACAGTCCCAACACTATGGATGCCAGCGCCACCAACCAATCGAACAATCGTGGTAAGCCAACTCTCTCTTCCAGCCAAAGTTTAGTTATATGCCAAGGTGTCTCTCCACTTAAGGCCTCCAGACTTCTTCCCGGACGCGGTGTCGGTAATACCAATGGTCCTTTCACTACCTCACTGACGACCGCTTCCTTTTCGGAAGCCCCCTCTTCGGCTACTCCCTCGAATTTTTCCAACTCACTGGCAGGTATTCGTATCTTTCCTTTACCGACTCTCACCGATTTGATCTCTCCGGACTTTAAATACCCGTAAACGGTGTTGGTGGAATAACCCAGGAACTTGGCCGCCTCTTTGACTGTGTAGTCTTTTTCTTTCATTTGTAACTATTTTTACAAGTATCTACAAATAACTGTAAACTGTTTTAAAAGTCTTGTCAACTTAGAATTATGCCCAATTCACGCACGCACTTTTATAGAATATCCAATAAAATGATTTGTAAGAACCCAAACACTCTTTTTTTAATTGCCCAAGCTCAAACTCTTCCCGGATATTTGTTCACAATCTTTACCCCACACTAATAAATCAACTTTTGTGCTAAAATATCACCGCTATGGCTAAAAAAGGACCCAGACAACACGTAGGTTTGAAATGCACCAAATGTGGACATTTCAACTATATCTCCGAAAGGAATAAAACCAACACACCCGAGAAGCTTGCTATCTCTAAATATTGTCGTACCTGCAGAGACCACACCGAGCACAAGGAAGTTTCCAAGCTCAAATAATCTCTTTCATACCGATATTTTCCGGCAAACTAATTCCTCTTGGGACAAGTGCGAACATCAACTGCTTTGCATAAAAGTATTGCTTTGTGCCGTCTTCCGGATAATCCATTCTGTCGTCCCACCATCGCTGCTCGAATTCGCCCAGTGCGATAAAACGATCCTCCTCTGAATAGTGACCGTAAGGATCCATAATCCGCACATAGTTCATCGTCTTGTCGATATCCACTACCACCGAGTAATGCCCCTCCTCACCTTTACACTCCTCCTCATCTTCATACGCCTCCATTTGTGCCGGTGTTAATCTGTTCGCATATTCATTTTTCTCGAATATCCCTTGCCAATTTACGGCCACAGGGTAGTTGTAGACCCTGACCATCTTTTCAATATCGTCCAATGAAGACTCCATCTTGATCCAGAGAGTATAGTCCGGCATCAAGACCCCAACTGCCTTAGCCATCTGCTCCACCGAAATCCCCCTGAGTTCTATCTTGTCTCTTACCCCGGCCGCATCCACTATCGCCTCCTGATCCAGTGCCACTCCAAAATGGGCCGCCAGTATCTGCACCACCGCCGGTCCGCAATACGCACCGGTAACCTGACGGACTCTACCGACCTTCCTCGGTCTGTACTCGAGCTTCCTGTCTTTGATGGTCAACACCCAGAGGGCATTGTTGCTTCGATCAAAATCAGTGACCTTTATAAAACCTGCCTTCTCGATCACCCTGATCGAAAGCAGATTCCCTCTCTCGATCTCGGCCATAAACTTCAATCTTTCACTCATCCATGGTCGATTCAAGGCAATATATGCCTGTACTATCTCCAAAGCCAAATGAATTCCATCTGCGGTCAAACCTGACACCCCATCAGGTCTCCTGGCGTAGCTGATCTCCAAAGCCTTGTCCGCCTGACGTGGGTAGATATAGACGAATCCGTGAACTCTACCTTCACCCTCCCTAGTCTCAATATCCGCTATGGCAAAAAGGAAGCGATTCCCTTGCCCCTTCTCCATCATCCATGACCTGAGCCCATTGACGCTGTCATCATCCACCTCGTCCATCCACCTTTGTGCTCCGGGGCTCCTGATGATGTCCGACAGATCCGACAGATCCTGAGCGCTGTTCTCATCAAAAAAACGCACCACGAACTTCCGATCATTGATATAAAAATATCGACGCATAGAGGTATTTTACTACCTACTTCTGTCCCCGGGCGTAGTTGGATAGCAAACTTGCCAGTACTTCGTCAAAGCTTATCCCGTGTAAAGCTAATACCTCGGTCATAGGCAGTCCGGCATCGGGACCGAAGGCGGTGTTGGGATTGGAATCCGTGAAATACGGGATACCGGTGTCATCTTGCACTCTAACGTCGAACTTAGCCCAGTCTTTGTGGTGAAGTCCGCGGAAAGCCCGGATAGCCAATTGTGAGATCTTGCTGGCCAGAGGCTCCTCTACATGCTTGTAAGTGTATGCACGGATGTCATCATATGACTCGAAACTGGTGAAATAGTGCTTGCCGTCCGGTTTCTTTCTGAAGATCTTCTGCCCCATGTATACGTGCTTCTTTGAACCGTCATCGAACACTACCACCGTTACCTCGGGACCGTCAATGAACTGTTCTACGATCACCGGGATCTTGTAGGTACTCACCATCTTGTTTACCTTCTTTTGGGCATCCTTGACAGTCTCTTTGACTGCATGATCATCAATTCCTACACTTCCACCACTTTCATTTAGTTTGACGATTAAAGGCAGTCCCAAGTCCTCCTGCACGGCTGTCTTTGCCCTGCGGATGAACTGGAAGGCCGGGGTCGGGATCCCATAAGCCAAAAGCAACCTCTTCGTTAAATTTCTGTTGTTTCCGATGACCAATCCTTCCATACCTGCTCCGGTGTAGGGAATATTGGACAACTCCAAAGCCGCGGGCACCGAAGTCTGAAGTTTATCCTTACCTTTGAGTGTATCCACTAAATTAAGCACCAGGTCCGGCTTGTCTACCAACAGGTTGGTAAGAAAGTACGGGTCTCCGGGCAAGGTCTTCACGTTCACACCCAATCCCTTGACTCGCTCTGCCACCTCTTTGGCTCTGTCCTCAACCTCCACCTCGGCATAATATGATTCCTCGGTCGGGAACCACTCTCTCTCTACGTGCGAATAAGCTACAACGACCAAACCCAACTTCTTAAGTGCCTGTCTATCGATCCTCAGTTTGGCTTTTTTAACTACCTTAGGCGTAATGGACTCTTGTTTCTCCTCAGCTTTTATCTCGGCAGCCTGATCCTTCTTTTCTTCCGCTTTTTCAGTAACCTTTTTGTTTAGACCCAACAATTCCTTGATTCCCATTCTTTCAGCTTATCTTAAATTAGCTTCGCTGGCAAGCCAGTATTTCTCAAACCTGCATTGTTACATTGATTACTAAATAATGACCCTTGCTCAACCACAAAAATCAGCGAAGAGGAAAACTCTGCCCATTATCTAATGTAAAAAAGAAAGTATTGTAAAAAACCTCATCCTCCTGTGGCAAAGACCAGTACCCCCACCAGGAATAAAAACAGGAAAACGGCTGTGTAAAATACCACCTGAACAGCCTTTTTAGGCTTCTTGTCCATAAAAAGCTTCACCGGATAATAGAAAGTAATCAATCCGCACACCAGAGCCGAAAAAGCAAAAAGTGTCAAAAACAATACGGGGCCGATAAATTGGTCAATATTCCCTATCCATGACTCGGCGTTCTGCATGAATCCTGCGACGGCCAGAATATACAAGCCCAATCCCAACGCCTGAAGCAATCCCATCCACCATGACTCTTTCATGACTTTAGTATAACAAGATATAAAAAAAGCGCCCCTTTTGGGGGCGATGGGTTTAGCAGGGGTGGAGAGGATCGAACTCCCGTCTGCGGTTTTGGAGACCGCGGTCCTACCACTGAACGACACCCCTAGACACCCATATTTTACCAGCTTAAGTAGGAAATCGGCTACCACAAGGCTAAGATTGCGATATTAAAGCTTCTGAACAAAAAATACCCTCAGATTTTGCAAGCAATATGAGCGTAATTTACTTATGCCAACTCTCCCTTTTCCCTCATCTTTTTCATCAATCTTCTCCAGTTCAACTCCCAGACGTAACGCACATCTCTCCTGCCAATACGCTCACCGGTATTCTCGAAACCGGCCCCTCTGATAACTCTCTCCGAAGGTATGTTTTCGGGATCAATTTCAGCCACTATATGCAAACTTGTTTTGTAACCCAATCTCTTCCTTATCCTCCTAGCTTTCAGACTCGCCTGACGTAATGCCGAACCCATTAAACCCCTTTTACCAAAACGTTTTTTTGCATAACTTACCTCTAAGACACCCCTTTTTCCCTCTCTGGGATATAGGTAAATAAACCCCTGAGGTAGCGTCATTCCTGCTTCATTCCGGCTTGGCGCACACACGGCAAAAAGAAAATACCCCGTCTCACCTCGCTCGGCTGCCCAATCCTCAAAATCCATTTTTCTCATTCCCTTCAGATCCTCCATCCACCCTCTTACCCCCTTACTTCTGACAATAATCTTAAGACGTCTTATATCCTCGGCATTATCCTCGTCAAAAAATCTAATGATAGCTTTTCGCTTTATCTCGGGCAGGTCCATACTCATTTTTAATATACCAGACTTACCTTCGACAAGACATCAGAAAAGCCCATCTACTAATCAAAATCTATAAGCTGAAAAAGATATAATGTGGCCTTCGATTGCAGAATCTATCTCGAAAACTATCTGAGAAATCAAGTTCCGACCGGCCATCCTCAAAGGATCTGCCCTTTATTTGGTAAAATACCCTGTCAAAGCACCTTTCCAACTGGGTTCCGGTCAAACGGTATCCCCAACTATCTCACCCTTAGGAGGGCTTTATGTACAATGTGGTTTTTGAGTACACTCAAGAAGCTGGTGGCTTCGCAGGTATTCGCACCTGGACTACTTACAACGACAAGGGCCACTTTCACCGTGTTTGGGTCGCCGATCCGAAACAAAACGTCTTGATTGAAGGAGTGTCTGATGAAGAGGCAGTCATGCTCACGGCCAAGACCCCTGAGATCTCCCGCATTAAGGCTGCCATTGAAGAATCCTACCTTGGTGATACCTTGGACACGAATCTTCTTCTCCAAGCCCACCTGCCAAAGGCCGTCTTCGCAATACAAATGGACCGCCAAAAAACAGAAAGACCGTCATTTTATGTCACACATCTCTCCGAAACGAGTACCTCCCTCCAGGGAAAAGAGTCGCTCTTCGCCGCTATCGAAACCTGTGCCTCTCCTGACGGGCGCGTTGATCTAGGAATGATCTCGTCCGTAATTAAGATTCCTCTCCTGGTCATCATTTTTAACCAATGCAACCTGCCATGACAATTTGATGAGGTCGATTGAGGCTATTTTTGCCTAATATACTATCCGACTATTGACAATATAGGATAATATGGTATACTGCTCACATACTGAGAGATCAGTGTGCGCACACTCAAATCCCTACCATTCCTTCTAAGGAGACTCTCATGAAAAACTATTGGAAGCAGTTCAAGATTTGGCTGGCCTCGGCCGAGATTGAAGAGGCTATCAATGCCCGCCTTTCCGCCCTGAGCCACGTTTTCCCCGAATTCGCAAAGCTGATTTCCGAGCGCCAAGCTGCCAATGCCAAAGCCGCCGCGGCCAAAGCCGCAGAACGGGCTGCCCTGCTCGAGAAAGTCGCCGAATTGGACGTCGAAATCGCGGAACATGCCGACTTCCAAGCCGCCGTCGAAATGCTCGCCGGCAAATAACCTGCGCTACCTTAGCACCAAACCCTCCCCTAACCGGGAGGGTTATTTTTTGGCTTCAAATAGCCTCCTGATCCTCTGATACGCTTGCACCTTGTTATCCCTCACCCTTCCTGGATCAAATCTGTCCCTGACTACCCCCCTCAAAACCCTTAAAACGTCATCCTTAACTGAACCTGCATCACTGCCTGTCACTATCTCCAGCCACTTATCCAGGTGATCATTCACCATGCCCTCCATCCTCTCCTCTGCCCTTGCCCTGTTTTTCGACTGTTCTCGCTCCTGGGTCTCTTCAAGCTTCATGCCTGTGGGCATGTGCTGCATTCTCACCGATGTCTGGACCTTGTTTACGTTCTGCCCTCCTGCTCCTGACCCTCGTCTGAAATTGATCATTTCGCTCTCGCTCGAGACAGTTCTGTCGGGGTCTTTTTCCTCCAATATATCCAATATCCAGCGGGAATATCGATCAAGGTTGGGCAGTCCGACTTCCTTATCATCTAACTTTATCAGCCTCTCAATCGTTTCCTCTATCCCGGTGTTAAGCTCGGCCTTTACCTCAGGGTGTTCCAATAAAGCCTTCCTGGCATTTTCCCTTGAACCTTCGATTGCCTCATGCATCTTCTGCTCAAGAGTCACCTTACCTTGCCTTTTCTGTTTCTTACCACCTGATCTCCCTGCCTTCGGCTCGAACTCTTCTTCTGCCTCCCGTGCAATCCTCTCAAGACCTGTTTCACTCACACTAATTTCCGGCTCCTCCGCTTCCTGAAAATCCAGATCATCAATGTCTAAACCTTGGAAAGTGATCCCGTCCTCTCGATTATGTTCCATGAATAAATCATACCAAATTAATTGACTTAAGAATCCTATAAGGTATAATTCGCCTAACTTAACCTTAACATTCGTTCTTTCTGGAGGAAATCATGAAACTCTCACTCGAGCAGCGTCTTAAGTTGCTTTATTACTTGAAGATCATCTCCATGGCCGCAACCGCACTTTTCCTCTCGATCGCCGCCTTCGAATACTTCGCGGTCGGGTCCGGAATCAACTGGCCTTTGCTTGGCTATGCTCTCGCTTCAGCGTTTATGTACTTTTGTATCCGCAGCCAAGAACAATTTCACCAAAGCTAATCGCCCACAGCTGTCCCCCTTCTGAGCCGCCTAAACCGCGGCTCTTTTTTTGTTTACCTGAAACTCCGGGCAGTGTTTCCGGTTTGACAGGCTTGGCCCGGACCGGTGAAAAGAAAGGATCTTTCCCCAATTATTTTAGGGTGGGTAGGCTGGCTCAAAAGCAGGCATGCCCTTAAGCACTCCGCCTCCCTTAACGAGACTTGTAGAGGAAAAACCTCCCTCCTCTAGCACCGATCTCTTGGGCCAATTACATTCTATTCTGGAATTCAAGAACCGTCAAATAGCCGACCGTACCAGGCTGAGTCCAGCACTACTTCTCTCTGCTCCCTCCATGTCTCCGCTGCCTCCGAATCTTCAAAAATATTTTCCAGTATATCCAAAAACTCCTCCTCACTCTTCACCATTCCAGACTGTCTGGCCAAGACGATCATCTGACCTACTATGTCGGTCAGGATCAGCATTTTCGAGTCTGTTCCGTTCAATGTGATCGTGTAACGGCCATTCCTGAATATTGGCCTTCCTTCTTTCGTCATTTTTTTCTTATTCAAAAAACTCTTTGCCTCCTTCAACGATGACTTGATCTGAATCGGGATTCCCAACCCTTCAACGCTCCAAATCCCCAACATCGCCAACATTTCATCGCCCACAGGCACATACATATCGATACCTGCCACATCCTCATCGCTATTTGTGATTGTCTGGATGATCGTTCCATCTACCCATGGCCTCTTTGAAAAAATCTCCTCTACTTGTTTGCAGCTTATTCTCTCTCTTTGACCACCATTTTCCACCCAAGTCATTGTTTTTTCCCCATCGTCATCATGTCCGTATTCTATTATCGGCATTCTCAATCTGCATTTTACCATTCGAGGCACCCTTGTGCTAAAATATCCCCATGCCTCGACTATTCGAGTTTATTCGTTCCGTGAAACTTGAGCTGGTGCAAGTAAAATGGCCCAGTCATCAAGAGACAGTCAGGATGACCGCTATGGTCGTCATCGTCTCGGCAGTCGTGGCAGCTTATGCAGGCGGACTTGATGTATTATTCACCCGTCTCCTGCAGTCAGTACTAAATAGATAAAATGAAAAAAATAGTCGACGAAAAAGAAATCAAACCGGTCAGCACCAAGTTGTCTGACCAAAACCACATCGTCATCACGGCCGAGGCCCCTGAGTCTGCCAAATGGTACGTCGTTCACACCCAGTCCGGCCACGAAAACCGTGTCGCCGTTACCCTCAGGACTCGTGTTGAAGCCATGGGGCTCACTCCTTGGATCTTCGAGGTACTCATCCCTACCCAAGAAAAGATCAAGATCACCAAAGGCAAGAAGACCACTGTCAAAGAAAAACTTTTCCCGGGATACATGCTTGTTAAGATGATCGTCACCGACGACTCCTGGTTGGCTGTCCGCACTACTCAAGGGGTCACCGGCTTTGTCGGCACCGCCGATCAACCCACTCCCCTTCCTGAAAACGAGGTCAAAGCCATCGCCGCTTTCGGTGAACAGTCCGCTCCCAAGTTCCAAGCCGCCTTCACCATTGGTGAAGCCGTCCGCATCATCGAAGGTCCCTTCACCGATCTTCTCGGTACGGTATCTGCCATCGATGAAGCCAAGGGAAAAGTCACGGTTCTCGTCTCCATCTTCGGCCGCGAGACACCCGTCGAACTTGACTTCCTCCAGATCTCCAAGATCTAATCTCTCCTCAAAAAGCTATAAGTTGTTCTTAGAGCTCTTCTGATGTAAAATCACGCTCATACGTTCGCACATTAAATAAGGAGGTGACGCCGTGAAAAAGCTGGTCATTTTATTGATAATCCTTTTAGTGTTGTTCATCGCCTGGATCTCACCGGCGTCAAATTCATCCGACTCCTTCGTCTCTTCTGTGACAACCTTGGAATTAGAGGACGAAGACAACTATGTCTTCGATCCACAGATCATCCAAGCCATACTTCCAATCAGTGAAGAATCATCTGCTTCGGTCGAGATACCTTCTGTGGTCAGTCTTCCCAACGTCGACCCGGCATCTCAGGGATTTTCGGTCTACGCTACCAGTCCAGGTATCACTATCTACTCTCAAGAAGCTACTTATCTCCTGGTAATTGATCTTAATCAAGCAGGCATCAGAGCTCTTCATAATGCGACCGGAGACGTTCTTGGTCCCGGAATCTGGGATGGAAACGATACTGCCTTCAAAAGCAAAGCCCTCGGCGACTACCTCAGCCAGGGTGGCAACGAAAATTTTGCCTGCGCCTTTAACGGTCAGTTCTTCAAAATGGTTAAATACCCCACCGGTTTGGCGGCCCCTCTCAAAGCTAACGGCGAGATCATTACCTACGGTTGGGAAACAAAGTTCCACAAAGGCGAAAAGCTTATGTTGGAAGTTTGGCCGGACAGAACGCGGATTACACCTTTGGATAAAAACCGTTTCGAGAACTCAGACGCCGTTGATATCATTACCGGCCTTACTGCGCTCGCAAATAAGAAGCCCAAGAGTGTCGTCGGCCGTACTTTTGTTGGTACACATGGTGAATCTACCCTGATGGTTCTTGTCTCTCCCTCTTCCAATCAACGTCAGATGGAATCTACTCTGAAGTCTCTGGGTGCCGAAGTCATCATGATGTTGGACGGTGGTGGATCCACTCAGCTGTCCTGCCGTATCAGTGGTTCCGAACAAGTTCTTAGATACAGCGAGAGATTGATCCCTCAGGCCGTCTACGTATATTCGCACTGAGTCAATGCTGCTTTTGGAAAACATGTCAAGTTTCTGGTCAATATGTGTTTCTTAAATCTCAAAAGTCAGGATTGGCACCACTACCCGCCTCAAAAAGGCGGGTTTTTCATGGTTTCTTGACTGTTACTTAAACCTCTGGCATACTGAAATCAAATGAAGGCTTTTTCGGCGGAAGAGTCACTTTGGCTTGCCCTACCAATTCTGATCGTTTTACTCGGCCTTGCGGCTGCCTTGGTCATCTTCCAGACCCGGGGGGGTGAGATTCGCACTCGGGCCGATCAACCCGCCCCCGTTGTCACCCCTGTCGTCCTTCAACGTCCGGAGGTAGTCTGTTCCGAGATTTACGAACCTGTCTGTGGCCGGGATAACATAACCTACATCAACTCATGTGAAGCCGGTCTCGCCGGAATGTTTGTCTACATCACAGGTGAATGTGCCCCCAATACTCTCCCCACTACCACTGAATGATCTCTCTGTGTTAAAATACTCCTACCTCGCTTTTACGTGAGGCAGCTTTCCGAAAAGGAACAGCGAACCGGTACGATCTACTCATTTCTACATCAAACCATCTCCGGTTTACTTCCACTTTTCGATCAGCCATTACAAAAAACAAAATAAAACATGGCAAAAAAAGTCAAAGCCATCCTGAAGCTTAACCTTCCGGCCGGCTCCGCCAATCCCGCTCCTCCTGTTGGACCTGCACTAGGTCAGCACGGTGTCAACATCATGGAGTTCATTACTCAATACAATGCAAAGACCGCCGAGATGCGCGGCCAGATCATCCCTGCTCTGGTTACCATCTTCGAAGACCGCTCATTCAAGTTCGAGCTTAAAACCCCTCCGGTATCCGCCCTTATTAAACAAGCCCTTAATCTCAAACTTGGCTCCGCAGAACCCCATAAACTAAAGGTTGGCACCATCACTCTTGATCAGGTCAGAGCCATTGCCGAAAAGAAAATGGCCGACATGAACACCACCAACGTCGAATCCGCTATGGAAATGATCAAGGGCACCGCCAAATCAATGGGTATTAACATCTCAGACAAATAAAGACTATGACAAAAATAATTTGGGAAAATCTTTACAACGACTTACCCGTCCATGTGGCAGAAGCTCTTCGCACCGCCCGTCTTCAACCTGAACAAGTCATCGCCAAGACCGATGGTGAACTCATGGCCATAGAAGGCATCAAAGAAGAGGACGTGAACTCCATCAGGACCATCTACAACACCGACAATATCGAACAGGTCAAGGAAGTTCTGGCAAAAGCCACTGTCGAGGAAAAAGAAGTTGCGCAAACAGAAAAGGTCAAAAAAGTAATCAAGCCCCGCACCCGCTCGAAAAAATATTCGATGATGGCCAAAGGACTCGATCGCGAAAATACTCATGAAATCAAAGAGGCAGTTGAAATCTTGAGCCGCCTTGCCAAATCCTCCAAACTCAAAACCGTCGAACTGACCATCAATACCCGCGAGGCTGGAGTCAGAGGTGAGATCAAACTTCCACACTCCACCGGTAAGGAACTCCGTATCGCCATCTTCGGTCCTGAAGTAGAGGCTAAGATCAATTCCGGATCTCTGGACTTTGATATGCTTCTTGCTACACCCGCAGACATGCCTAAACTCGCCCGTTTCGCCAAGGTCCTAGGCCCCAAAGGCATAATGCCCAACCCTAGAAATGGCACCATCACTGATAACCCTGAGAAACGTGCTAAAGATCTGGCTGCCGGAGGCACACTCCCTTACAAGACTGAATCCAAGTCCCCCATCATCCACCTTGCGCTTGGACCCATCACCCAGAACGAACAGGATCTCATTGACAATGTAAACGAGACTCTAAGAGCTATCGGTTCTACAAGGATTAAGTCCGCCTTCCTCTCTTGCACTCACACTCCTTCAGTCAGGCTCAATCTTAGTTCCATATAAAAGGAGAAATTATTTACCCTTTTTTTCAAAGATCCGCTTTAGGCGGATCTTTGTCTTATTAACCTACAACGCTCGCAACTTGCACCTTATCTTGGAGGTGATTTACATGAACACGGATCACATTGTCTTCGGTATCTACGCATCCAAACCATAATATTCTAACTAGCACTCCTATAGGAGGTGCTTTTTTATGATAAATAATTGCGGCTTTACATAATATGAGATAAAATATAGACATACCTAGTTCTTCAGGTCCCTCGTACCTAGGGCACCTTGAAAATTCAAGAAAGTTTACAAGGAGGCTACCATGCCCCGGTCAAAGTACCGCAGCATCTCTTTACTGCTTTTGTTGGGCGTGGTCCTATCGCTGTTCTTATCGGTAACCATTCCCATACCTGTTTCGGCCCAAGGTTCACAGATATCTGAGAACCCCACAGCTTGTGAATTTCAACCCCCGGCCGCTGATCGCCGCCCCACCATGGATGTGATTCGTCTCATCGAAGGTGGCACTGGCAACAGCAACATCACCTGGGACAATACCTATCTCGGCCTCCACCGCTGGAATGCAAAGCAGTGGCCGGCCGTGGATTACCTGGTTGATACTACCGTCGCCTTCAAAAATGGTGGCGTGGTGTCCTGGGTTGGGTACGATAGAGCCGGTGGCGGAAACAGCATCATTATTGACGGTCAGGGCCCTTGTCAGGGCTGGCGTCAATTTATGGGCCATCTTTCCTACAACCCGGTCAATGTCTATCAAGTCGGCCAAGAAATTGGGCCCGACGAGGTTGTTGGCAAGCCTGGCTGTTCCGGATTCGAAGGCAGTTGTACTCTTACTGCGAAGAACGGCACCATTCCACCCCATAACCATAGCACCTTGGGTTTCTGGTCCAACGTCTTCAGCTTTGAAGACGTCACCTCACCTGTGGCTGTTAGTGGTTATTGGTGGATCCACCCCAGTCGGGTGGAAGGTTCTGCTCCCGCTCAATCAGCTCAAGCTTGGACTGCTATAAGCACCGAGTCTCCGGAAAGCCTTAATACTCCTATGGAGGGATTTGTCACCGATGCTGATCTGCCAGATGTGGCTCCGGTCGTCAAGACCAGCCTGCTCGAAAAGATCATCGTCCAGATACTCCCCTTCAGAAACATTGCGATCATCCTCGCCGCAGCTCTCCTCATCGTTTTTATGGTCGGTGTCATCTACTCGGATGAATTCAGGAGCTCAACACTCCCCTTCGTCATCGCTCTCGTCATTGTCGGTGTGTTCTTCTTTGTCGGTCTCGAAAAAGTTAAGGCATCCTCGATCACTCGTCTGACTCCCCCAAGGGAGGCCAACTCATTCGTCACCTATACGAGCAACGAAGGTGGCGTCGGATTCGTGACCAGCTTAGAAACTACTTCCGTTACCAGTCAGGGATCGGTCCAGATGACCGTCTCAGCGGTACCGAGAGAATGTTCTCTACCACCCTCATATCCTGAAGAGATCAGGCGCTGGTGTGAGTACATAGAGAAATACGCTGTACTAAACGACCTGGAGCCGAGATTTGTCGCCGCCATCATGGTTCAAGAATCAGGCGGTGACCCGGTCATCATGTCTAAGGCCGGAGCTGTCGGACTTCTGCAGGTTATGCCACGAGATGGCATTTCTGCCGGTTTCCAATGCAAAAACGGCCCATGTTTCGCTAACAGACCTTCAATCGAAGAGCTCAAAGATCCGGAGTTCAACATCATGTATGCAACCGAAATGCTCCGCGGGCTCATCGACTACTGGGGTTCACAGCGTGACGGTCTTATGCACTACGGGCCATCAGATATCGGCTATTCATACGTCGACAAAGTCATGGCCATCTACGAAAATCACCGTTAGGAGGTGTGCAATGTCCGATAATAATGGTCTTTCTACTATGGAGCAGAATCTCCACAGAGCAGAATCACAACTCGCAAGATTAAGGGAAATTAAAAAGCAACAGAAGAAGATCAGGCAGGACAAGTTTATCAACCAAACCTTCTACGCCCTGCTTCTGGTTATCATTCTTCTCGTTGGTGGCTATTTCGGCTACAGCAATCAGACTGAAATCGTCGGCTTCATTCAGCAAAAGGCGAGCGGTGTAGCCGGAGTAGTTTCAAATGCTATTCCGGAACCATCCGCTCCTATTGTTACTTGCGATGGAATGATCGTCATCAAACCATCGACCAAACCGGGTGAAGAAGATAAGATCACTGTCTCGCCGGTATTCGTTGGTAAGTGTTACAACATTTCGGAAGGGTATCGCGATGAATGGAAAAAAATTGTTGAGCGGGACTACCAAGCCTTTGCCCAACATATATCCAACACAAGCGATGACAAAAGCCTACCGGTAGATGTAATTTCGGAACGTCTGACCCAAAGCACGACCACCTGGATCCTGGATCTGAGATCTTCTCAGGTCCAGGACCCTCCTAAGCCAACAGTAGCTGACCCCGCGACCACTCAGGTCGTAGAGGTACAAGCTCCAACTGAGGTCCCGGTTGAACCAACTCCCAAAGTCACTCCGACACCGGTAGCCACGTCCATCCCTCAGGTAGTCGCCGTTCCCTGGCCAGAGAAAGAAAGAGGATTTTCCCTTGAAGAGCTTGCTCTGGTTATGACCGAGCACAATATCACAACTGTGTCCGGTGAGAACAAAAGCACGACTCCTCAGGACCGAATCAAATGGGCACTATACTACCAGGTTTCCGAGGGTGTTGAGGACTACGTTGTTTACAATGCGATCAGCTCACCCCTTCCGGAATCCTGCAGCACCGGTACTAGTCTTACCATTTCACTTGCTCAGATAGACAACTCCGGTGCCATGAAAATGACTGTTGGTACGGGAACAAAGTATGACATCTACTTCGTTTGTAAGTAAAAAGGAGGCATAAAATGCCTAATTTTTTTAAAAAGACAATTGGTATTCTGATTCTGCTAGGATCGCTCGCAGTAATAGTAATTTTTGCACTCTCTTACCTTCAGCTCAAGAATCAGCCCCACCTTCCATCCGGCCCTGCGCCGACAGTTAACACCACGGCTCTTGCTCGGTACACACCTACACCCGGCCATAGCTCAGCTCAGAACGCCACAGCCGTCGTGCTGGCCAAGCCCACCCCTTATGTGGAGTGGACTCCTGCCGACGCCCAGGTTTTCATCGCTGCTATGCGCCCAAAAGCTTACACGGAGACCAGAAACCTGCTCATCAGCAGTGAACTTGGAGCTCCGGGAGCCGGCTGGGTTTGTGTTCAGGTTCAAAGCGACATCTTAGGCCTCTATACAATCATGGGTGATACCTTCTGCCGCATTAGCCTCACCTGGACTGACTGGCAAATCTTAGTCAATCCGGAAGATTTTGAGGTAAAGGTAGAGGAGGGTCAGCATGTTCAAATCCCTGCGGTCGACGCCTCCGGAAATGACTATTTCCAGGAGCTCGCCCTGGCCAAAGTGACAATCACCATCAAGGAGATTGGTCTCAATAGCCCGGGTACCAGGTTCGATCAGCGCTACGATTTCTACAAAGATCTTAAGGGTGGCTGGAATCTGGTCATCGACCTCAAACAGATCTTCTTCGGGGACAATCTCCGAGAGCAGGCTAATGAGCTCACCGCTGACGCTCCTGACCTGGCTCTCGCTGATAGCTTTGCCCCCTTAATGCCAGATGGCAGCCGAAGTTCGATCTACTCGGACCAACTCTATCAGACCTTTGTAGACAGCCTCACCACCCCTGGTGAGCAACACGTCTACAACTCCCTCATGGATACGGCGCAACTGGTTGCGGGATTTCGTTGTCCTGCTCAGGACGCAACCTGTGTTGATCATAACTACGCCGGGCTGGAAAGTCTGACTGTAGTAGTTCCCGCCAAACCGGGATCACCGTGCGATTATGTCTACGCCGATGATATGACCACCAAGGTTCTGCCTCAGCAATACTGCAGCTACACTTTCGCAGCCACTGGGATTGGATCTGACGCACTCGCTAACATGGCCATCACCATCGACCCCGACAGCCTTGAATCCGGTGTCAACTACGCCACCCTTGTTCAGAAGCTGTTCTCAATCCCCTAAAGGAGGTCACTGTGAAAAAAATCATCATCCCTCTCCTTATCGGGCTAATCCTGCTTTCCTGCAGTTTCCTGGTTGTCGCATTCTACGTAATCGGCAATACAGGCTTCTAAACTTTCAAAGAATTTTCTCCTCCCCGGCCGCCAGCCGGGGATTTTTGTGACAAAAAAATCCCCGCATCACTGCGGGGAACGACCTACGTATATATGTGTCAGCCCGTACTCTTTCATCAAACGCTCATTCTCATCAACTGGATCGGGCAGATCCAATGCCAACCAATTTCTGTAACTGCTGTCGACTGTATGGCCTTTTGAGACCAATCTTTCGACTACTAGGCAGATTCTAGCCCTGTTATACCTCTGCAGCATCACGCAGTAAATGGTTATGACCGACAGGACCAGAAAGAAAACGGTGGTGGCGCTCAGAGGACGACCATCGTTCCACCAGGTAATAAGATAGGGAAGATTGGTGGCAAGAAATGCGAACAGGTGCCAACCTTCATTGAACATTGTCTGACTGGTGGCAAAGGTAAGTAAATTCTTTAAATTGAGCTTACCAATATTGTAGTTGGTCTGGTGAGATGAATACTTGTCAATCCTTCCAACGGTATTCATCAAAACTCTTTTGAAGATACCAACACCCAGCAGAGTGTAGACAAGGATCTCCAAGCGGGGCATTCTGGGCATAATCCAAAACTTCAATAGTCTCTGGATTAAATTACCTTTATGTGTCCCAAAGATCACTTTATAGGAAGTTTCCATCAGATCCCTCCGACAAAAAGGAATGGGTTAAAGTGCCTCAAACTATCCCATATTATATCACATTAGCCTCTTTTTGTCAATAAAAAGCCGGCTGCGCTTGGCAACCGGCATGGTTAAATCGTCACTCTTACTTCTGCACCAGGCTGATATCGCCGTCATCATCAATTAGCTGAGGCAGAAGGAAATTGTTCTCAAAGTTCCCTGTCAACTTCTGGAAAGGCGCGATTTGCTCTTCGAAGAACGTCATGGCAGTTCGCTCGCCTACCAGCCGCAGCTGGTTACCCAGAACAGTCTGGATAGCCGCTGACCCGGAGAGAATATAAACCTGAAGCATGGCCAGATTGAGCTCGAATACGATGTAGCACTTGATGTAAAGATCAAGGGAACCGATGGCTTTATTGATCTTGGCCAAACGGGTCTTGTTCTTGGTCAGCAGATGCATGCTCGTAACAAACTCTTCCAAGAGTTTCAATTGTGACGCGACACTGGCTTCGGTGTGGGTATCCATTTCCTTCACCAGCATCTTATCGATATCGATACGGGATAGCATGTCGGCAGTCCGGTTTTCCATACCGGCAAGCATCTCTGCTACCTGTAGTGCGTGGTCAAGTTGCTCGGTCAGGTCAACCACGTTGACCGCACTCTGCAACCGGCGCATTTCTGCTTCGGTAAACTCAGACAGAATACCATCTAGTCGTGACACGAGGGTCTTATTTTCCTCGTTGTCCTTAAGCAAACTGGCTCGATTTTGCTGGAAGATTTCCCATGCCATGAGCATGATCTCTCCATAGCCTGAAGCCAAAACCAGCATTTGAGTAAACTGCGGAATCCGGGTCAACACCAACAAATCCTGCAAACCAGCATGCTCGACTCCGCGCATCTGGGAATGGTGATGAAGAAAACCCTGAAGCTTCGCCAAAGCCGGCGCATTCTTTTCAAAAGCAGGACGGGACAAAGCCGCCCAGTCGACCGCTGAAAAGGATCGCAGTAAATCAACTTGTTGCTGAGCACTGGCATTTGCCAGACGAAACTGAAAGTCCTCCAGCACACCGTCAAACTCGGGAGACAGCAGAGTATTGAGAATCATCATCCGGCTAACGGCCGTGTCTGCTGCATTGAGCGTGGTGATCTGAGGAAGCACTGCTCCCGGATTCTTCAGCAAGCCGGGTGCGACAGCATTCACTGTCCCACCAATTCGACCCGCTTCAGAAAACTTCTCGGTGGCTAGGTTCAGTTGACGCGCAACAGCCGCGGCGACTCTATTAGCCTCTCTAAAGAGCGCGGGGTTCCTTTTGGACATATCCCGCACGATCATCTCGCCAGTTTGAGCATGATTATTTTTAGCCATAACAAACCTCCTGTATGTGCAATAAGAATGGATTTTAATGTTCTACACAAGCAGAGCATAATTGCTCAGACTTGATCAAAACAACTACTCATCTGAGCAATTATCTTGAACAAATCCCGTAGTGGAGGGTTACTCCACTACGGTAAAGTAGTTCTAAGCATTTAAATAAATAGACGCAGCAACGTTGGAAGCAAGCTCATCCACGGCATGAGGAACCAGAGGATCATCACAAAAAGCGCCATCATATCGGCGTCTAGTGAGATCAGACCAAGGATGTTGCCATCGACCATTTTGCCGGTGCTCTTGGAGTTGGCCGGTCGAAGTGCTATAGCACCCCAGACCAGACCTGCACCTAAAGCGGCGAATGCGCCCAGTACGAGCGAAATCGGCATTTGGCCTTTGGTATAAAGGGCTACCTGTGTAGCTATCCTTGCTTGTCCCTCGATGTCAACAGGAATGGGCATATTACCGACAGCGCGATCGATAGTGATAAAGATAAATCCGAAGACAGCTACAAAAACTATAGCCATCAACAGAGTCCCCAACAAGGACTTCACCATCACCGTATCAGACTCGGCTTCGTTCGCATTCCTGCGAATCTCGATCAGCAGAAGGAACATTCCAACCACCATCAAGACCATCGCCACAGCAGCCAGCGTGGCATTAGCGGACAACCACCACTTGATCAACAAGCCGGTGGAGAATACGCCAACCGCCAAAACGCTGTAATCACGTTTCCCTGACGTCACCGCCGACCACTGGAAGATGACGGCACCAATAGCGCCGATCGCCAACACAGTGAAAACAGATGACGTGGGGTTCATTCCTTGAGCGATGAAGATCTTCGCGATGAATTCACTCAGTACGGTAGCCAGGAACATGAACCAGAATCCCCTATTGGCAAGCTTGATATCTGATAGTTCCTGTGCCTGACTCCGATCACGATAAACCATGAAGAGTAGGACGGGGGCTCCCAGGATATAAACCAACCAAAGCCAGGGGAAATTCGAAAAAGCAGCTGACCAACTGACCGGACGATTGAGCGCCGGATCGCCCAGAGTGCTCTTAAGCACACTGGCGGCCCATTCGCTCTTATCCTCAGCGGACAATCCAGTCAATCCTTGATCCGGCACCGCACTGGGAACTATCTCTGTAGGCAGTGCTGGTTCACCTTGAACAAAGTAACCTTCCATCGCCGGATAGGCTTCGTTACCCTCAACCTCGCCACCACCCATAAGTTTGGGCACCATCACGAACGCGAGGGCCAAGATGACCACAACAGCTACACCAATCAAGATCATTTTTCCGCCGGGCTTTTTACCACCGCCCTGCTTGGAAGCAGGGGCAGGCTTTTTACCACCGCCGGAAAACACGCTCAAACCGGGAAACCCCTTCTTTTTCTCTTCAACCTTAGCAATCACTGGTTTCTCGTGAGGAGCGGGTTCGAACTGAGGGGCCTGTTGGACTTTTGCAGCACTGGGCAGAGCTGCCCGCATGATTCTGGGCAGTGCATCCTTCATCGGCAAATTCTGACTTGAAATCTCATCAATTAAAGCATCGGCTTGATCCGGGGGGATCTTCCCAAGCGCATTCAAAAGAAGCGTCTTGTGTTGATCCGAAACACCCTGGCCAGCGGCCCATTCTCCAAACTTATCACCATTCTTCATAGTAACCTCCACTCAAAGGAAAATTTTAGATTAAAACTTAGAGCTTTTTAAGGTTCAACAGGCATTGCCTGTTCACACCCCATATTTTATTCCATTTGCACTTATTATGTCAATTCGCAATCCTAAGACTTGCAATTACCCCCTCCCGTGTTAGAATAACACTTGTTCCAAGACCTCGGGCGATCACTAAGCCCCGAGTAGAACACCCTAATAGGCACGTCTTGGATACGCGCCTTTTTATTGGGTAAAAAATATAAACTAATCAAATCCAGATGCCAAACCAAAAAAATATACATCAACTGGCCGAACTCATCAAAGGTCTCTCCGACTCTAAAGCCGTCATCCTTACCGAATACGCCGGTCTCTCCGTTTCGGAACAAAACCAGCTCAGGAATGAAGCTTCCAAGAACGATGCCGTCTTTGTAGTCACCAAAAACAACCTCCTCCGCCTAGCTCTTAAAGAGACCAATGCCGACCTCGTCGATACCCTTGACAGCTTCCTCAATGGCCCTACAGCAGTCCTCTTCTCCAAAAAAGACGCAGTTGCCGGTGCCAAGGTCGTCATGAACTTTGCCGATGATCATGACAAGCTTAAGATCAAATCCGGCATCATGGATGGCAAAGCCATCACCCCGGTCGAGATCACCTCTCTATCCAAGCTCCCCAGCCGCGAGCAGCTCCTCTCCAGTCTCTTGGCTCAACTCCAAGCTCCCGCCCAAGCTCTGGTCAGACAGCTCAGTGCTCCCATCCAAAATCTCGTCTACGGTCTGGATGCCCTCAGGAACAAATTATCCGCTTAATAGCTAATTAGTAATTAATAAATAAAAAAACATGTCCGACAAAGTCCAAAAACTCGTCGACCAAGTCAGTGAACTCTCCGTTTTGGAAGTTGCTGAATTAGTCAAAGCCCTCGAAGAGAAATTCGGTGTATCCGCCGCTCCCGTCGCCGTCGCCGGTGCCACCGTAGCTGCAGCCGCCGCTCCCGCAGAGGAAAAGACCGAATTTGACGTCGTCATCGCTGATGCCGGTGCCAACAAAATCGGTGTTATCAAGGCCGTCCGTGAGATCAAAACCGACCTAGGTTTGGTCGAAGCCAAGAACCTTGTAGAGAAAGCTCCCGCAGTTGTTCTCGAAGGTGCTAAGAAAGAGGACGCCGAAGCCGCTAAGAAGAAACTCGAAGAGGCTGGTGCCAAAGTAGAATTGAAATAATTTCAACTTCTCTTGAAACCTACGAAACCCGCTGCAAGGCGGGTTTTTGTTGCACAAAAAAGGACCCACTTATAAAGCGGGTCCGGATATATTCATTGCCTCAAATACGAGAACATCCTCATTCCCAATCTGACCCTTTGGTCATTGTTGGCAATTCGGTATTCGTCGATCATTTTTCGAAGCCGTGAATCCCTAAGTATGCCCACAGCATCGTCGATGTCATCGGGGATCTCTTTATCAAAGCCGCTTACCCATGTATTGACGACTCGGTATGCGAGGTCGACAAAGTCAAAAACGAGCAGGGAAACATAGAGATCACCATAACCCATTAGCCAAAGATCGGGAGAGTCCTTTGACTCAAGTAACCGACCGATCCCTACTTCCACCACTTCACCGCCGAAGACTGATTCGACCACACCGGAGAATTGTCTTCCGTACACGGCAGCCATCCAAGACGCAAAATCGACCAGGTCGACACCGTTCCCGGTAATTGCCAGATCCATACCCGACAGGTCCATCAGGGATAACAACGGTAGGGAATTCTCGCTCCCAAGATCGGCCCGAGCTGTGAACAGATCGTCGATAAATACCCTCGTTTGATGTCTTTCATCATCAACCGAGAGAGGTTGTGAGAATACCACCACGAACCTGTTCCCCTTGTTAAGAAGATCAACGATCTTCGAATAGGGTGAACCGGACTTAATATTAATATTATTGATATCAAATCGCATATGTGTCTCCTTAATTTTTACGGGCTTCAACATCTCTCAAAAAAACTAGGTTGATAACATTCAGTGTATTGCCGATAACGTTGATGACAAAAGGCATCGACACTCCCAGCACTCCAGGCAAGCTACCCGCAAGGACTGCTAGTATGGCTACGATCAGCATGGTCACAAATCCCAGCACAATCAGCCCCCACGAGAATCCCGCTAAACGCATGGATGTGATCAGGATCACTCCCAAGACCACACCGACCAATCCGGCAACAAGCAAAACTCCGATCGGCTCAAGGAAGGATGACAACAATGCCATTCCACCCACGCCTATCAGTGCTCCAACCAGAGCAGATACAAGCAAGGTTATGTGCTTCATTTAGGCTCCTATTTGAAAGTGCAACAGAATATGTACTCGCATAGTATACCTTCAATACTATGGGTTTTCAAGCAATGAAATTACCCCTTGACTCTCTACTACCTCACTGATAACTTATATATCAGACATGGACAACCAAAACCTAACACCAATTAACAAAATAGTTAAAAAGGAATTAGACCTCAATAACCTTCCCGATCTTCTCACTGTCTCCGAGGTTGCCCAACTTCTCCGTGTTTCTACCCTTACCATTAAACGCTGGGGCAAACGCGGCAAACTCCCCGCCATTCGTATCAACTCACGTGGCGATCGTCGCTACAAAAAAGAGTCAGTCCTCTGGATGCTTGGCATCAATCCCTCTTCCCAGAATAGCTAATCCACAGAAAAGAGCGTCCTCGTGGGGTCCCCAACTTTCAGGTCAACATCTCAACGATTAGATAACATTTTTCGCGACTTCTACATACAGTGTTAATGATTACCGAATCCCAAAAACCTCTGAGATAATCCAGAATGACTGTCCTTATCCAAAAAACCAATGTCAGTATTATTAGAAGCCACACCAACACTATCTGTCCTGATTTCATCATACAGTTCTCCCCTTTTTTAGTCAAAAAAAAAGGAGCCCCTTAGGGCTCCTCAATAACACTCAAACCTAGTATCAGACGGTTATATAAATAATCCTTCGTCCCGTCCGAAACCTGGTCACTATACTTTCCAACGCACGTCTGAAGCAATAATGTCTGCCCCGACGCGAGCTGGTCAAAACCAGATCCCTGGTCGTTCTCCAGTAACCAATCAATTACTTTTCCGGTGGCCGCCTCATAGGCATCTACGTTCTCTCTCTCGATCAATGCGGCTGCAGTTATATTTAACTGCAGTTGGTTGCCCGGGCATGGCTGGTTGTGGTCAAAATCATCAAACGGCTCGACTGAACCGTCAGTGGCTTGGCACAAGGTAACCCTTGCACCTAACAACTGAGACATCATATCTTGGCCTTCGGGAAAAGTCAGCGGTCCTCCCAGCTCATTCATGTAAACGAACTTCTCCAGTCCCCAAGCAAACAAGTCGGCTTTTTTGAGCCTTCCTGAATGTATCCAGGTGGCTAAGAAACCATTATCAATGTGAGAGTAAACTGTGCCTGCGTATGGGCTGAAGACGGTATCTTTATCATCCCCGTCTTGGTATCCGATAGCGCCGGCCCAGTTGCTTGAGATCTCCTTCCCGTCGACTGTCCGGATGGACATAGCCACCGGCAATCCTCCACCCATGTATACCTTTCCCAGGATGGAATAACTGACTATGGGCGCGGGTGGGGTCTGCGTGGGCATCTCAGTTGGCGTAGGAGTCATTGTGGGAACACTTGTTGCCGTTTGATCAATAGTCGGTTCCGGAAGGTCAAGGGTAGCCTGAGGTGAAGCCTCTGTTCCTGCATTTGCAAAAACAGCTTCTGTAGTAGCCTCATAAACCACTACCTCACCTATAGCTGCCTCTTCCGGTGCTGTGGTAAACCAAGCCAGCCCCAATGACAGAGTGAATCCGAGCGAAATCAGCAGCTTTAAGGATTTTTTCATTTGAACCTCCGGAAATAAAAAAATTGGGTGGGCGGCCTAAGCCGTCCACCCAAAACTAAACTAATCCTACTTGCGCCTAAGGAAAGCGAAAGCTACCATGCTTAAGACCATCAGGCCGAAACCGGGCAGACGCAGTCCTGCGAACGGAAGCGTGCTCGGCAAATCAGTGGCTTCCATGAACCCCGTCTTAGGAGGTTTTGGCGTTGAGGTCGTCTTCGGACCATTCAGCGAAAATTGGCAGTCATCACTCGTCCGGCCTGCAACGTAGACTTCAATGAGGCCAGAGGGCCATGGCTGAGTCAAATCAATAGTGAACTCACCGGTCGACCGTGTCTGACCGCTAGCCAGGACAACATGGTCCTGCTGTACAGTCACCTCTTTGAGTGACTCGGTTTTTCGGTTGGCTGACCCGGTGACGCGTAGAATATCACCGACAATTTCGTAGTCGGCATAAGCGCACCAGAACTTGACTTCTGTTGGAGGTTCGGTCGGTGTGGCCGTGATAGTTATCTCTCCTGTTGGGGTAGCCGTAATCACAACCGTAATGGTCGGGGTGGGCGTATCCTCAGTCACAGGAGTAGCAGTCGGCGTTACCGTGACCCCAGGGGTCTCGGTGATTTCAACCGTGGGCGTAGATGTTGGTGACACAGTGACCGTGGCTGTAGGAGTCTGACTGCCAACCGGAGTAGCCGTAACTGTCACTTCTCCCGTCGGGGTGGCCGTCACGGTGACGATCACCTCGGTAGGGGTGGGCGTTGGGTTATCCTCTGTGGGTGTAGCCGTCAGGGTGACGATTATCTCCGTTGGTGTCAAGGTCGGAATGACTTCAGTCAGGGTTGCCGTCGGGATTGACCCGCACGGTCCGTGGCTGAGATTGAATTGGCCACTCCACTCTTCATAGATTTGAGCTGTAGCACTTGTCACAACCGAATCAAGGTTGCTGGTAGTGACATAGTGAGCTGTTCCACCTGTGAATTTCCACAGGGGGACTGACTCGCTAGCACCATTGGCCCAAAAAACGTTTATTGAACCGGGGGCATGATCTTCATTGTCTATCTGAGTAATCACAAAATGCCACTCTGTTGAGTCACATTCATGATCGTCCAAAGCCTTAGCGCTGATATTTTTGAGCCCATTCGCACTTACAGGGTAGAAAGACGCAAAGACCAATGCCAAACCTACCAAGAATGACAGAGCTGGAAAGAGTCGACGCATGATAACCTCCTTGAAAAAACTGGATATAGGATTTGAATGTACGAAAAGCAATATATCACACTTTTATCTTATAGTCAACAAAAACCTACTCCGGAGAGCCGGTTTTAGGCACGAAACCTCAAAATACCCCTTCCGATGTTATTAGATAGCCACATCGGATTTCTGCCATGAATCAATCATATTCCCACCTCTGGCAGTTGACAAATTCAGCCCAAACTCTCTCTAAAAACCAACCAAGGAAAAACGATAACTGCGCTCAATATCCTCCCCAGCCTTTTAGGCTCCAACCATAACCTCCACAGCCACTTTAGTCCACTCTTGGCCATCCATTTAGGTGCCCCAAGCAAGTCACCCACGAACTCGTTGTACGTCCCACCCACCCCAATAGCCACAACAACCTTTAGTGATTTTCTGTGTTTGGCTATCCACTTCTCCTGCTTCACGGGGTTGTAGGATACGAACAAGACGTCGGGTCTGAACTTGTTTATCCTCTCGACAACCTCCCTATTTCGCTCCGGATCTGTACCCACTCTTTTTTCTCCCTCATCAAACTCAATCTTTATCCCCGGATACCGTTTTTGAGCCAGCCTGGCAGCTCGACCAGCAACCCCATCCCAGCCACCCAATAAGAATATTTTTAATCCTTTCTTGCCGGCAGCTTCACATAGTGCCTCAAATAGCCATACACCGGTAACCGTTTCTCCCACTCTTCCACCAATAACCTCCATGCCGGTCTTTAAGCCAGCTAGGATCTTTCCCGGTAGGGTCTTGGCTCCTTTTACCCTTCCTCCGTAATTAACAGCCGCCAAGACGGACACGCCGTCTGGCGTCACTAGGTCGGAAGAATTCAATACCTGTTTAAACTCAACATCGGTTTTTGCCTTAACAAAAAACTCACTGTACGCCGTCACCACATGCTTTAACCCCGAAGATCTGTCATTGACCCATGATAATATAATATTTAGTACTTCTTCTTTTCCAAGAACATCTACATTAACACCAAGCACTTTCTCTCTCATAGACTAATTTTACGCCCTTTACTACCTCGGGCCAAGTCGACTTCCAATTTTACGCACGAATCTATCACTAACATTGCCTGACTGCCAACAGGGTATTTATAATCATTTAATCGGTGTAGCGAGCTTTATCGTATGTTTTAGGGATCAAACACCGTCGTTTTAGTCACTTTTTTGGGTCATTTTTTCACTCAAACGCAAATTTTTATCATCTTTTTGCAGAATTTGCGCGTATTATAAGATTTACGGTAATATCACTCCCAAAGATTCTATATATATGCCCAGATGTATTTGCTATATATATAAAATACCATTAACAATACTAAAATATTTTAATACTTTTGAGTACATTATACCCTCAGTAAATAAACGCAAATATAATAAATATGCATAAATATGTCGGATATTTTGATATCATTATATATATGCTAGATATAAACTTATGGATAACGCTGATCAAAATAAAGACCTCGTTAAAAAGTCGCAATTGGTATCCTATACATCGAATATCACTGATATAGTCTGATAAATCTATTTTTGTCCTCATAATTTATAAACTGGGTAATCCCCTAATCACGCAAATAGTAGTAAAAATTGCCAACAATTATATTTTTTATCCCTGCCTTCTGTACAAAAAAATTGCCAATATTTATTACACTTAACTGACATATCTCATTAACCCTTAAGACACATCGACGGGACCTAAATATTACTAGCCAATCGTTTGATCACCGGTGAATGACTACAAATATTTTCAAAATACTAAGATTTATCTGAAATAGATCGATTTCTATAGTAGCGCTACAAAATAATCATAATCTAGGCACAAAAGCACCGTAAATAATCATGCCCATAACATAATTATCACTATAAGTAAATAATACTAATATTACAGGCAATAGGCATTAATCTGTATTTTAGATTACATACCCACTTCCAAGAAATCTAGTCTTATATTAGTAATGTCGACCTTCCACATGACCAACTAGATCGATAATCGACCTAATTAGACATCAATTTTTGAATAAAAATTGTCCTATCCCCTGACTTTACCCGGATACCATACCCTCAGTTAGGGTTAAGCATAAACAACCAAAAATATATATACCCCTACCCCTATCCACAGATACTAGAGATGAACAGGTCGGAGAGCACATGATAAGAACCGATACCCCCTATGTCATGTTTAAACTGAAATACCACAACCTATACCGGTATATCTAAAGATTATTATCTCCAAAAAATGAAAATCCGATAAAAATATCCACTAAAATCACCGGTTACTTTTAACTTCTCATCAACAACTACCAATCGGATTATAAATAATTAAGTACTATCGGATAAAAGAATAGTTTAAAAATATATGTATAAATTAATGATCAACTATCATGTCAAAATGCTTATATTTTCACAATAACCATTCAATATTTTCACAACTAACAAAAAACACTTCATCTTATATAGATATTTGGAAAATTATGAAATCAAACTTAATTTAATAATTAGCACTAAACACACTCTTCTGATATAACCACAATTATTGATTGATTCTAAGGGAATTATCTAGTTACTTACCTAAACTTCTACTGTAGACATCCAAGTTCTCTATCGCTATCCCAATTCCTTTTATTACACACTTATGAGGATCCTCTGCTACAAAAGCTGGAACACCTGTTTCTTGAGTGATCAGTCTATCAAATCCCCTCAACAGTGCTGTCCCCCCAGTCATTACTATACCTTTATCAATAATGTCAGAGCTTAATTCTGGAGGAACTTCTTCCATCACCGTCTTTAACATAGCGATGATTTTTCCCAGAGGCTCTCTAATGGCCTCAAAAACCTCGTAAGAGCTTATCTCTATCTGTCTAGGCAAACCGGTGATACTGTCACGTCCCGTGACCTCCATTCTCTCTTCTTTACTTGAAGCCATTGCCGACCCTATCTTTACCTTCACCCCCTCAGCCGTCGTTTCTCCAATGACCAAGTTATGTTTTCTTCTGACATATTTAGATATAGCCTCGTCAATCCTATTCCCTGCCACCCTGACGCTTTTAAATGTCACGACACCACCTAATGATATTACCGCTGCTTCACTGGCACCGCCACCCATGTCCAATATCATATTTCCACTTGCTTCGGCGATCGGCACCCCTGCCCCTATTGCCGCTGCCAGGGGTTCTTCGATAAGATAGGCATTCCTGGCTCCGGCTGCGATTGTCGCCCCCAATACGGCCCTTCTCTCCACTTGAGTTACTCCTGCGGGAACACAGATCATTACCTCCGGCTTGAAAATTCCCTGACCACCTACTCTTCTTAGAAAATACTTCAACATTGCCTCGGTCACCGCATAATCGGCGATTACCCCGTCTCTCATTGGTTTACTGGCTTTGATATTACCGGGGGTTCTTCCCAACATACTTTGTGCTTCTTTCCCGACTGCCAGCACTTTTCCGTCATTTACCGATACAGCCACCACAGTCGGTTCTTCCAATACGATTCCCTGACCCACCACATAAACCAAGCTGTTGGCGGTTCCTAAATCTATAGCTACTTTTTTTGAAAAACTGAATCCCATTTTGGTGTAATTGTACACTAACGCCAAACCCAATCCTAATATATCAAAGTATTACATTAGACCTCATTTATACAATTATGTATATGCCCAATAAAGGTAATATTATCAAAAAGACTATATAATAGTACCTGTGAATCCCAAAACAAAAAGGCTTGTCATCAATCTTCTAATAGTACTTGTTCTGGTCATCGGTACCGCCGTGGCCATCCAGTTCGCCAAAGGGTATAGACCCAACATCCAAGATCGAGCCATCCAGGGTACTGGCCTTCTTTCCCTCACATCCTACCCCAAAGACTCCAGAGTCATCATCAATGATCGGTTAACAACGGTCACCGACGACAAACTCTACCTTACTCCCGGAAATTACACCATTAAAATTGAGAAGGACGGCTTCCATCCATGGACAAAGTCAGTTCCCGTCAGATCCGAACTTGTCTCCTCTGTCGACACCCGCCTATTTCCTATCATTCCGGCCACATCACCAATCACTTTTTATCAAGCTGACAATGCCTCGGTTAATCCGGAGGGAACCAAGATCGCCTACGTCCTCAGTCACACACCCGTAAGTGCCGATAGTGGCCTTTACGTCTATTCTCTCACCGGCAATCTCCTCGGAAGCCAAAATCTTCAGATCACTGATTCCGAGCGTGATTATTCAAAAGCACTTCTCATCTGGTCACCTGATAGCTCCCAGATTCTGGCCGTTTTCTTTGAGACCACCAAAACCTCTGAAAGAATTATTTCTTCGCACCTCCTTTCCACCAGGTCGATGAATCAATCGAGAAATTTCACCGATGTTACCTATCGCCTACCTTTGATCATCTCCGAATGGCAGAACCAACTGGCCAAGATCAATCAATCTTCCCTCACTTTATATCCCAAGTTCATGACAGATATCTTTATCCAAAAGGCAGTCAACGTCTACTTCTCCCCCGACAAAGAGAGAGTCTTCTATAGCCCCCTCGAAGATATTTCGCTTCCTGAGAACACTGTCGGGAAAACCCTGCCTAATATCAACTCGACTCCGGAAACCAGAAATCTTACCAAGGACGCTTATTATGTCTACGACTTGAAGGAAGGCACCAACTATCAGTTCAGACTATCTCAAGATACAACTGAATCGGCTAAAGTAATTATCACTGCAAGTGATTCCACCCCATCTGCAAGTCTGCCCTTGATTAAACAACTGAAGGCCCAAACCGAGAGCCGCTACACTACCAACACTTCCTGGTACGGTAGTCGCCAGCTGATTACCACCTCTAATGAAGGGGTTCAAATCACCGATTATGATGCCATTAATCCTGTTACCGTCACTAATGCCCAGATCAGTTCCAACTTCATTGTCCCCTCTCCCGATGCCAGCAAACTCATACTTCTCACCAACATCAACCAAAGGATCGACACCTTTAACCTGATGTCTTTCGACCTGAAATAGCCCTTACCTGCTGCCAAACATTCATTACCTGGGAATAATCGTCAAAATAGAATATTCTCAACTGCCCCCGCTTGTACCCACATTCATGGTTAAAATCCAACTGCCTGTAGACCTGTTTTACTCCGTCCCACACCTCAATCGAGTCCATCTTCTGCGTCTCCATCATCTGTGATTTCTCACTTCGCCTGAATGTGTCAAATCTGCCATAGGACGCTCTGGCCAGTTCACAAATTTTTTCTACTCTATCATCACTCGGCTTTTTACCATAATACTCGGGCATCACCATCTTGATCTGATATCCACCTTCTACAAAGATCAAATCGTATTCCCAATCCAGCGTAGTCCTCCTATTTCCCTCCTCATACACTGCCACCTCATCGATAAAAACAACCGCAGAGGACCTTCTCTTGGCCTCATCGATCTTTTTTATTAGATCCTTCCCCGCCGCGATTACCCATGCAAACTCCTCGCTGTCGTACGGGATTTCCCTTATTAAACCGGCTAACACCGTTCCCTGCATGGCCAATTCAGGCTCATTTGCCAGACTGCCCAGTAAATATGCTTCTCCGGAAGCATTATCAAGCCAATTTCTTCTTCCCAGCTCCTTAGTTAGATCAAACTCCTTCTTCATGCGCCTATTTTAAACCTAAAAGTAGTAAAATATCCTCATGCTGATGTAGCTCAGATGGATAGAGCAGCTCACTCCTAACGAGCAGGTCCCCAGTTCGACTCTGGGCATCAGCACTCTCTGATATAATATGGGTCAAGAACCTTTACACAGGAGTTGAATATGACAACCATACTTGCCCGAGATGAAGATGATGTAGAGATTTTAGTTGAACGACTCCTAGAAACTAGAGACCGGACTAAGAAAGCAGCCACCGGCGAAATTACCGTAGGCGAAGAAGTCTGTACCCTAAATTGCACGCCAAAAAGCACTCGAGATTCGTTATTACGTGAGTACTATTCCTGGTTACGAACTCACTCACAGAATAGCCACAGATAGATTTATAATTTTTTTACGACAGCGGAGCTATATGCTCCGCTTTTTTTACGCTAAAAAACCGGGGTGTTAACCCCGGCAACTATCTTAATTTTCGATCGACTCAGGTTGTATCTGATTGGCATCTCGAACAAGAAACACTAATCCGATAATTGAGATCATGGCGTACGCTATACCCTCTAAATGTCCCCAAACTAACCAGGCAGCCACAGGTGCCCCGACATAGAAAACAACCATCAACAAGATCGTCACCAAGCCAACAATATAAAATGCTCCACTGCCTTCTCTTACTTGTTTGGTTAGAATACCAAAAAAGTTCATACCCCCAAAGACCGCCAATGCGGATATCCATCCCCAGGCTGTGAACCATAGCACTGCACCAACTGCCATCAAGGTCGCGGAAAACACTGTCCTCATACCATATCCTCCTGATTCGAAAATTCAAAGAACTACGATCCCAGCAATATACCACAATGCATTATATAGGTCAATGTCGGGGTGGGCGGAATTGGACCGCCTGTCTCTTCGTCCCGAACGAAGCGTGATACCGATTCACTACACCCCGGTCCTCAATATTTTACCTTATCTGAATACCCCACCGATCTCATCCTCACTGTAGATAAGCTGTTCGGTCAAAGAGTTGTACTTATGCATCTCATTCTTCTTAAATAGGATTCCAATCTCTCTTGCAGCATTCTCTAATGAATCGGACGCATGCACCAAGTTGTTCCCCCCACTCATTCCCAAGTCTCCCCTGATAGATCCTGCCTCGGCTTCATAGCCTTTACGTGTTCCAATAATTCGCCTGATCAGGTCGACAGCCATATACCCTTCCCAAACCATAGCAATTACCGGGGTCCATTTCATATAAGAAGCGATTTTCGGGAAAAAAGGAGCATCTTTATACTGGTGATACCACTCCTTCAGAGTTTCATCATCCAACTGCATCATCTTCATTCCTACTAACTTAAAACCTTTCTTCTCAAATCTGGAAATTATCTCCCCTACCAGAGACCTTTGTACAGCATCGGGTTTAATCAGTACTAACGATCGTTGAAGTGGACTTTCATTTTCTTTCATAGCTGTATTTTAACCCAACGACCACCTTTCTGATAACCACAAAAAAGGAGAGGGGTTACCTCTCCTTAAGAAAAACTACTCTACGTCGCTTGCGTCCGACAACTCTTCTGAAGGTATCAGACCAACCGCGATCGGCAATATATGTCCTTGACGGACCAGAGCGAAGTAAAGATCGTGATCGGCAACGTAATCATCCGGCTCAGGATCATGTCGCGGATCAACAGCTCGTTTGGCCGAAAAGGCAAAGGCAGCTTCGAACTTGACCTCTTTACGAGTCAACCCGAACTTGGCGGCCATCAATGCTTCCTGTATCATCCATTCTCCACCTGTCATACCAACGAGCGCCTTAACATCCACCTTCGCTTCGTCGATCTGTGCACTCGGGAGAATCACGCCGTTTCCTTCTACTTCTTTCATAAAGAAGGTCATTTGCGACCAGTCGATCAACATATCCCAACCGGTTACCCCTGTCGGCCTGGCGACCAATAATGAAAAACCTGCCATGGTCGGCACTTCCACTATCCTGAAAGATTCACCGATCTGCGGCCTGAACATATAATGCTTTATCCCTGAGTCACGTCCTAGACGGAACGCTTTTTTACCGATTTTGCTCAGGTAATAACCGCTTGTGCCTGGAACCAAAAATTTTCCCAATAGCTTCATCACTGCAGCGCAGTACAGCATATTCAAAGAACCGGCGTCGGTCAGTTGGATCGTGAATTTTTCGTCTCTCAGGAACTTATTGACCACAGCGGCGCTATTCGAAGCGCAGGCCCGCAAGACAGAATTATCCATCGTCGAGGCCAAAGCCAGAGATGGATCCTTCAATGTGATCATTAGTCTCTGCAGGGAATTGTTGGGGTCGGCTCCCCAAGGAATTTCTGACCCTAAATACTGGGTGGAGGTAGGCCAAAGAGCGTATGCGACAGGCACGGAAGTAGCAAAAGTTGCCATATTGACTCCTTAAACGTAGGTTTGGAAAGTACAACCCATATTATATATCAAACTAGATCAACCCAAACTCAACTGACCCGGAACCAAACCCAACACCTCGAAGAGATCTCCAACCCCCGTTACCATTTCTGCTCTTCCCATCTTTATCAGTCCATTCACACCCTCGGCCACATTCACTCCCACCCTTCCCGGCAAAGCCAATAGTGGCTTCCCCTGTGCTGTCGCTTGATTAGCAGTGATCATACTTCCCGATTTAAGCGCACCCTCAACTACCCAAACTGCGTCGGAAATACCCACTACGATCCTATCTCTTTGAGGAAAAGTCCAAATTCTGGCAGGTGTCACTCCCGGGTATTCTGACACTATCAATCCATCACTTTCTAATATTTTCTGATACAGATTCTCGTCCAGTCTCGCCACTTTTCTGTCTATACCCCATCCCAAGACCGCAATAGTGCTTCCGCCTTCTTCTATACAAACACGATGAGCTTCCTGATCGACGCCATACATAAAACCGGACACTATCACCACTCCACGCCTGACCAGTGATGGTACCCAGCGGTCGATTATTTCCCTTCCATAGTCGGTCATTTTTCTACTCCCCACCACCGCCAACCTCGGACGCCCGTCACTCAATAATCCGATATTCCCTTTATAAAAAATGTTTTTTATACCCGGTTTTACTTTCTCCAATCCCTTCGGCCATTCACTTACTTCCAATTCCATAAGAACTATTATGACAATATCTATTATAATAAGAAACTAGTGGTAATCGAATTTTCAAACCTCGATAATTCTCGTGGATCCGCCCCCGTCGGAAAGATAGTTTTTGCCTTCACTGCTTTTATCTTCATCCTTATCCCCATCACCCTCATCGGTATCGGCTACTACTCCTCCGACAAACCTACCGGCAGCCTCCTCTCGCCCTCGCCTCAGACAGTCATCAGTGAAGATGTCACTCCCACTCCCACCACCGAGGTCAATCTCCCCATTATCGCCGCAGACAACACCTCTACTCCATCAGCTATCGACACTGTCCAGGAGTCAAACAGCACTGACCATACTGCTACTATCTCGGCCGGTCTTACCGAAATCATGATCGAAGACAAGCAGATAGACAGTAACAGTCAGATACTCATTATTCCTCAGCAGGGCGACAGTTCCATTTACTTTGTCAAGTCGAAAGGCAACGGTTTCTTCATTCTCAGCACAGACACGGCCTCCACGGAAAATCGAACAGTTGACTATCAAGTTGTCGGTCTCTAGAATTGCCCTATGCGTAAACTGATTGATAAATTGTCGACCAACATCCTTCGCTACTTACCTGCATTTCTAATTCTCCTCATTCCACTTATCTTTGTCCCCCTTACACCGGAATTTTTTCACGTCAACAAACAATTTTTGGTCTTTATTGTCTCCTCAGTTGCTCTTCTTTTCTTCTGCCTTAGACTGGTAGCCAGAGGACACATCCAAATTTCCCTCTCCCCCGCACTTCTCCCGCTGGCAGGCCTGTCAGTCGTCTATATTTTGTCCTCTCTGATCAAGCATCCCAATCCGCGCTTTTCTCTTATGAACTCTACCGCAGTTGCCACCGGGCTGTTCATTATCTACTTGGCAACAACCTCTACCCAAAAAACCTTCCTGGTTGTAAGAAGCATCATCATCGGGACCATCAGCTCCGTAGTTCTCCTGAGTGTTTTTTCTATTTTTTCCCATCTGGGGATCATCGCCCAGATACCCGGACCTGAGTGGCTTCAATCAAAAGTATTCAATCCTGCTGGCAGTCCCTACAACTATCTGACTCTGGCTGTACCCGTCTTGTTAGCCACGATAAGTTATGGAGTTACTACTCGCAATTGGATGATCAAGCCTCTCATGCTTGCCGCTGCCATCATCATCGCTTCCGGATCCGCCTTCTCCCTTAAGCTCCTTCTTCCCACTTCCGACAATCGGGGTGTGCTCCTCCTTCCGTATTCTGCCGGCTGGTCGATCGCCGTCGATACTCTAAAAACCCCCAAAACAGCCATTTTAGGCACCGGACCAGATACTTTTACCCAAGTATATAGCCGACTCAAACCCTCATCCCTCAACCTTGACAACAATATCTGGACAATTAGATTCCCCAGCTCAAGTAGCGAGCTGCTAAACATTTTGACCACAACAGGTGTTCTTGGATTACTTTTCTTCGCCCTTTCTTATCTCAAGACCATCAGGGCCCTCTTGAAAGAAAAATATTTATCCGACCCGGAAACCGCTTTTCTGATGGCGGGGGTCCTCTCCACCTTCCTTCTTTTTATACTTGTCCCTTCAAGTCTCCCTGCTCAGGTTATGGGTATTATTCTTCTGATTGCCTCTGCAGTTAAACTTAAACTGGAAAACAGTCATTCTGTCAAAGATGTCCAGCTAAATCTTTCCACCAAACAAGTCACCTCCGCATATTCGGAAACACCCGCCAAGGATCGCCCCGGCCTTCCGGTATTACCTTGGCTGTTAACGGTAGCCTCAGTCGTCCTTTTGGCTGTCTTCTGGAACATTGCCTCGAGAACTTATGCTGCCAACTTGGCCATCTTCGAAGCCTCTCAAACCGTCAAAGACAACCAAATAAAGTCATACAACAAACAAATCGAGGCTTCCAAACTTGATCCCACCGACCCGTATCTGAAAATTAACCTGTCTCAAACATATCTTGCGGTGACCAAGTCCTTACTCACCACCGGACAAGAAGGCAAAACTGTCACTGATGAGGATAAACAAAAAGCCCTGGAATTTGCCAATCAAGCCCTTAACGAAGCCAAGGCAGCAGCCGACCTTACTCCTAATGACGTCGTCGTCTGGGAAAACCTTGCCGGTATTTCCCGCACTCTCGCAGGATACGGCATTGAAGGATCCGTAGACTGGACCCTGGCCACATATACCCGGGCTATCTCGCTGGACCCCACCAACCCAACACTTAGAGTTCAACTAGGTACCTTCTATTTCCAAATGGAAGATGCTGAGATGGCAGTAAGAGTCCTTTCTCAAGCCATCGAGCTCAAACCCAACTGGAACATTCCCTATTACAACCTCGGGCTGGTTTACAAAAGCGTCAAGAATTATCCCCGTGCCCTTGCGTACATGGAGGAAGCCAAAAAATACACCCAGACTGATAGTGACGAGATGAAACAGCTGGACGAGGTGATCGGTGAACTAAAGGCACTGGTTCCAAAAGAAACCGCTCCAACCCCCACAGAGACAAAGTAATCAATACATTAAAAGACCGGCTACCAAGCCGGTCAACTTTGTGGACCCTATCGGACTCGAACCGACCACCTCTTCTATGCCATAGAAGCGCTCTACCAGATGAGCTAAGGGCCCAAAATACTCATATATTTTAACATAACCATGAAAAATCCCCGCCCTTTTAAGGCGGGGAAAAAATCTTACTGAGGAGGTACATCCAGATCTTCAAACGCCTGAATCTGTACCTCCGCTGAGAGGTTGGTATCCAAATAAGTTACCAATACATGATGATCGGAAGCTGTTAGCGGCAGTTCAATCGTCTGCGTCGGGCTGTAAAGTCCGACAAAGTACCGTGTCTGTTCTGCCCCATTGTCATCAGTGTAGGTCACTGGCTTTGCATCCATGTCATTCATAGTAAAGACATGATATGTATTTCCCTGAACGGTAGTAGTTCCGACACTGGCGACGTAACCTTCAAGAATCACCGTCACGGATTCCTGGGTCGGATCGGCTTCACTTGTATCCCTGTGAGTTGCCAACCACATCTCATAGTTTCGCAGTGCGATCTTGGGATCCTTATCAAACTGCACATCATCGGACACCGTCGTTTTGTTAGCCCGGGCGAAGGCCGTGTACTGGTATTGTGTACCATTGGCTGCCGGAGTCACCATCGTCGCTACCCAAGTGTTTTCACCGAAGATATTGACCAAGATCATCTGATCCACCGTAGTCGACGACTGTTTCAGGGTTTTGTTGTTCTCAAAAGTGGAGCGTACCTGACCGCCGACAGGGAATGGACTATTGAAAGTGTAGTAGGTGCCCACTCTCTCTCGTGCGTCATACAGGATCAGACCAACACCGCTATTATCTTTCATGTTGCGGCTCGTCATGATGTATTGCCAGGCTACATGTTCCCCGTTGTAAATTGGAACCGCCTTGTCGTCCGCACCCATCAGAGTGTTGACCTTACCAAGGTTCCACCAGCCTGCATCATTGTAGAGTCCGTACCAGTCAACATACGTATCCGTAGCGTCATCTGGCAGTACTCTGTCGATCCAGGCGGGGCAATTGCTTATCTGACATACATCGACCGCACCGGTCGTTACATCGACCATGGCCATGGCCTGGATCTCGATACCCGACCACCCCATGACATACTTTCCCAGACCCACAGTCTCGTATACTTTTAAGTCATCCGAGACCTCAATCGTCGGATCGACCAACAGGTAGCTTGAGTAACCATGGGTATATAGGTAGCGTAAGACGTCATTACCGAAATAGGCCCCGGTAAAATATTTGATGGTGTATGGGGTTGGAGCACTCTCAACCAGAGGGTTCTCCGCATCGATCATGATGAACTGAGGTGTGGTCTTGGTAGGGTTCCTTTTCCATGCCCAGAAATCCTTGAACTCCATTAGAGAGACTCTGTACAGATGTCCATTGATCGACTGAACCACCTGCTTACCCCAACTGTAGTTAGAACCCAATGTTCCGGTCAAAGACCCTCCTGCCCTGTTAAGGGCATTTCCGTCGGTGACGATCGGCAAATGCTTTTCGTCTGACCCGGGAATAGAGGCGTCTCTTACTTTGGTGGTCCCGTCGCCCATGATCTCGGTCACCGGGGTTGCAGGCACAACATTGGAAAAGGCAAGCTTTCTTGAATCTTGTTTCCAGGAAGAGAAAGATATTACCACCCAGATTATGACCAATACCAGCAAGGCGCTTCCCATGCTCAAAAAGGCCGCAACGTGATTTCTTGAATCATCTTCGTCGGATCTGTAGTCCTCACTCTTGAACATGGTCATTGCACCGGCTGCAAAAACGTTGATTAATATTGGTAGCCACAAGAATCCATAACCACCCAGGGGTCCGGTCATCGCCGGAAGGGCAAAGTATACATAGATCCACAGGAAGATGAAGTTGAAGATCGCCCCGATCAATAGCCATCCGAGAGCGTATTTAATGCCTCCTTTGACCAAGAACTGAGGCAGACCAAGAATCGCAGTCAAAATCAACGTGCCGACCAACACTGTTCCAAGCATATGCACTCCTTTTTAAAATTTGGAAATGTGCCGTTGCCTCTAACGAAGCAAACTTTTGTATTATATCAACCATTACCCGAGATTACCCACCCTAAGGCTGATAAAATATAGGTTGAGGGCCTGTAGCTCATCTGGTAGAGCGCTGCATTCGCATTGCAGAGGTGGTCGGTTCGAGTCCGATCAGGTCCACTAAATACAAAAAATATGCCTGACAAAATCCTTAACTGCCAAAACTGCCACAATTCCTTTGTTTACTCTGAATATGAGCAGAAATTGAACGCCCAAAAAGACCTTCCCGAACCTGTCTACTGCCCAATATGCTCCGCCATCAAAAACTCGGAGGCTCTCCACCCATCCAAGCCAAAAACTAAATAGGTAATTCCAACTTCCGATAGTTACCCACTACCGCAATTGACATTTTTTCCTTCTTAAATACCATCTGTGAGAGTTCCTTCACTTCATCCAAGGTTACTTTTTCAATGTTTTTGAATATCTCATCGGGAGTGTAGATCTTCCCCTCGAACATCAGGTCTTCTAGGGCAGACCCGAGCACCTCCTCAGGGATATCATGCTGCAGAGAGAATCTCCCTCTGAAAGTATCCTTGGCAGACTTTAATTCTTCATCCCTGATCATCCATCGATTCTGTCCGGAAAGACCCATGCAGATGTCTACGATCAATCCCACCGCTTCATTCAACTTGTCTTTAGGCAACCCGGCACCGATCATCACATCACCAACGTCTGGGAACTGATCCGTACCGGATCTGATCGAATATGCCCACCCTCTTTCCTCACGTACCTCTTTCAATAATCTGGACAACCAGCCATCACCCAAGATGATGTTGGTCAGGTCTAGCGCATATCTCAACCTATGTGTTAACTCAATTCCCCTAAATCCGACGAACACGGCCGCCTGATCCAGTTTTCTGGAAATCAATTTTGCCCTCAATGCCTTCTGCGTATCCCATTCATACAAATCCTTCTTGGGCACCTTCCTTTCGTCTGCAATGAGGTTGGCCATCTCTTCTTTAATCATCGCCAAAACCTTCTCATCACTCCCGTAATCTCCCACTACTCCCACAATGATATTCCCTGCCACGAACCACTTCTCAAGGTAAGCTCTCAGATGTTCAACTGTCATCCCATTCAAACTCTCAACGGTGCCGATGATTGGTCTTCCCAGGTTTGTTTTTCCGTATAGCAACTTCACCATCTCCTCGGCCGCCTTACTCGAAGGCCTGTCCTCATACATATGCAGTTCCTCCAAGATTGTCCCCCTTTCTTTATCAAAATGTTCTTTTGGCAATAAAGGCTCCGTGATTACCTGACCAACTATCTGTACCGCTCTACCAAGGTGTGTCTTATCCATTTTTACCCAAAATCCCATTTCATTCTGACCGGTATATGCATTGAATGCTCCTCCCACTTCTTCTACAGCCGTATTTATGTCATACATCCCGGGATATTTTTTGGTTCCCTTAAAAACAAAGTGTTCCAAGAAATGAGCGCTCCCAGCCTCTTTGTCACTTTCTTCTCTTGACCCTGTCCCCACCATCGCTCGTACCGTCACGCTTTCCCTGGCTTCTTTCACCAGCACTACTCTTAATTTTCCTAATTTAAATACTTTTGGTTCGAATCTCATATCGTCTATTGTAACTTAACATCTTCTTGTAGGCACTGGTTTAATATTATAAGTCATGGTACAATCCCATCAGATAACCCGTACTTTCAAAAAAAGGAGCCCCAATGAACGACAACCCTTTAATCGTGATCGCCTTCTTTGCCCTTATGATCGCACTTTTGTTCGGAATACTGTTTCCAGTGAGCCTGTTGGACGCACCCACCAACATCGAACCTGGTGACGGCATAGTCGTATTATCCGGCCAAACTATACTTGCAGACGGCCAGCCCTGCCAAGAGAACCGTGCCGGCTTTGTCAGCCTGACAAGTCCCGAAGGCAAACAATCATGGTACAAACTCCCCACCTGGTTCTTTCCTACTCATAGAATGATCAGTGTCATCTATACCGATGGCACTATCGAGTGGGTAAGGGATTCCTTGGTCGTTATACCCTCTGCCGAGTACCAACTCTGTCCATCCCGGTAAGTTTATCTGACCCGCCCACCAGGCGGGTCATTTTTTTACCACCCAGGACTGTTCACCGTCTGTCACTACCTCTATAGTTCCCCTTTCGTCGGTTCTCATCACCTTTGCCCCGACTGCATCCAACCGACTCAAAGTATCACTTGTCGGATGACCATACCTGTTTTTCGCTCCCACTGATATCACGGCCAATTCTGGGCGTAGTGTCTCCAAAAACTCAATTGTTGAACTGAATTTTGACCCATGATGGGCAACTTTTAAAACATCCGATTCTTTAATCACTCCCCGACCCAAGAGTGCCAATTCTTCCTTTTCTCCCATATCACCGGTGAACAACCCCGAAAATTTTTTATAGACTACCCTGATTACCATTGAACACTCATTAGTGGTTTCACAACCATCATCACCGGTTTGACTACCCAAACTCCCCCTACTTAATACTTCAAACTGTAAATCTCTGATACGGACGATATCACCAAGACCGGCACTTCTTATCACCCGACCCACTTCATAACTCCGCTCAATCTCTGGTAACGCCCCGGCATGGTCACTGTCCGGATGCGACAAAAACACGACCTCCAGTCTCTTATCCCAATACGGCATATGATCAGACAAACAGTCAAGTATCTTTTCTCCACTCTCACCCGTATCTATCATCGCTTGGAAATAACCCAAGGAAATCACCGCACCGTCACCCTGGCCGACATCGCAAAAGATGAGCCTCAATTTCCCGTCCGGAAACTGTTGCCAAGTCCAAACTCCAAGCATCAACAAGATTAGCCCAATCCATAATATGTTCTTCACTTATCTAGTTTACCCTCTGGCAAAAAACTCGATTACCATCACTACCCAGTGAGAAGCTGCGTAAAGAAACGGCGCGGTCAAACCACCAAGTACCAAAGTCATCACCCCCAGGATCATGATCACACTCACAAAAGGCAGTATCAAAACATTGCTCAACAAAGCCACCGCACTAAATCGTCCAAAATGCCACCAGATGATCGGAGCGGTAGTCATCATTGTGGAGACAGTCGTCATTATCCCAAGCTTATCGGATAACTCTATCAATCTATTACTTTTCATAACAGACATACTCATTATCATTGGGTAAACGATCATCAACCCCACACTTGCTCCCATGGATAACTGGAAACTTGCGTTCGTCAACATCTCCGGTTCTATCATTACCATCACCCACCCCGCCAACAATAACGACCACCAGCTGACACTCTTTCTTCCCAGCACTCCTCCTATGAGTAACACTCCGGCCATTATCGCCGCTCTTACAACTGGTGGATCACCTCCTGCCAGTAAGGTATAGAGAACTACACTGACCAAGGTGAATATCATCGCTCTGGACCTCTTAAGCAGCCAGAAAAGGCCACTCATCAAAGTTCCGGCCACCAGCATCACGTTATATCCACTTGCCACTATAATGTGGATTGTTCCGCTATCAATCATTAATTGATAAGCGCTCCTTGATAATCCTTCTTTATCACCGGTAATCATTCCTGATACTAGACCCGCCTCAAAAACCGGCAAAACACGAATAAATCTATGCCTAATTTTTTCACGCAAAACCTGAAAAACCCCTGGTTTTTTGTCATCCTCTTGGGTCACCACAACCTCAATATTCGAATCGTCTATTAGCGCGCTGGTTAGCCTCATTTGCCCGAAAAACATGTCTGTCACACTCCTATCAATAGTGCCAATTACACTAATTACGCTCCCTTGTGAAAATCTACACCAACCCTCAATTTCAAACCAAAAATCCCCGACGTCGATTTTACAGTTTGATACATTACGAGATATTTTGTCTATATTACCTGTAACTCTCACCTTTCTACCTTTTACCATCGACAGTCCTTCTACTTGAGAATTAAACAGCCTCAGCTCCAAAATAAATAACAACACAGCAATCCTAATAAACCAAAACATTTTTAGGTTCAATAAACGATTATCTTAAGTCTAATTTTCTCTAAAATAGAGCTCGACAACACTCCTTTTCCAACTAATTCATCTACCTCGGAATAAGGCCTTCCCTGAATAATTGCCATTGCCCTTGCCGGTCCTATACCCTCGAGGGTATCTAACTCTTGCTCACTTGCCTCGTTAATATTAATTACCCTATCTGCATTTTTGTGCTCATCATACCCTACCCCAGTATTACTTTCTGAAGCTAAAGGCACGTATATTTTCTGCCCGTCCTTCAAAAGTTGGGCTAAATTAAATAATTTAACAAAGGTCTCTCGGTTTGCATCTGAAGATATTCCCCCTGCCGCCACTATGGCATCTTTAATTCTTGATCCGGAAGATAACTCATAAACGCCGGGATTAATTACCCCTCCTTCAACATCAACAATAATTTTATCCTCAAATATTTCCTCATCATTTTCAATGTACTCGACTTGAACCTGACGACTCTCTAAAATACCTCTAAAAAGGCCAGTAATAACTAGAAAGCCACCAAATAACATGATTGCGATAAGGAGCCATCTCCGTGACATCATTTCATCTCTAATTTTTATAATGTCCATGAATATATATTTTACTCCGTTTTCTATATACCTCTATTTAAGTATGTTTTCACTCATATATTTGTCTTTCTAAATATTGTCGGTATATTTATATTTCCGTAAACCAGTTCGTAATCAACACCATAAGACACATAACTTTCACGGAATAATATTATCTTATCCTTGCATAGAACATCAAGCACTCTAATAAGATAACTGATAATTATAGAACATAATATATCAGCATATTCCGCACCCACTTATATCATTTCCGCAAATCACCGCAACACCTACCATTCTCTCTGGCATATACTTTTGTTATATTTTTCACAATCATCTATAAGTTATTCCCATCCGGAATGACGGCTATTTTTTTTGACTAAAACAATCAAGTTATATTTTGGATCTTAATTTTTCTAGTATTATTAAGGTATGAATCGCTTGAATCTTCTTCATACAATCACTCTCTTCTTTGCGGTTATTTTTAGCTTTCTTTGGTCAAGCACACCAACACTGGCTCAATACAACTTACAGCTCACCGGAGCCCTTACATTCGTCTATTTCGTCACCAGAATGATCCAATCGAGAAAGGCATCACTAACCCAGTCCAATTTGTCATCTACGATCATTCTGACAATTATCACCCTTCTACTGGTGTTTTCTACCGGTTCAGCCACCTCACCACTCTTTTTCATCCTTGACTTCCTCCTCTTCGCACTGGCTCTACTTTTCCAACCATTCCAAGCCGGAGCCGTCTCTGTCCTTCTCATTGGCCTCTTCCTTTGGCAGAATCAAGCTCATCTCACTCCTGAAATACTCATCAACATTCTTAGTCTTGGCTTCGTCACTCCTCTTGCCATCCTCTTTGGCCGCAACTACCTCTCAAGCCAGGCTCAAAAGGGACGAATTCACATCCTTTCAAACGTGATACAGGAAGAAGAGACTGATTCGCTCCTTTGGATCTCGACTTCGGCCAAACCATCCCTTTCTTCTGTCTTGAACTCGGTCTCCGACCTGGTCATTTTCTTTAACTCCAAAGGAGACAACATCACCTCAGTTCCTTCCGGCTTCGTAGACAAGTTAAGGGTGATCCAACAGGACCTTATTACCCTTTACACATCCACGAACGCTTTTGAAAACTCAATTAAAGAAACATCCGATAAGATTGATTTAGAATGATAATATATGCCTAATTCATTCGGGTTATATCAGTCCTCTTCCGCACAAAGCTCAACTATATCACCCTTACTTTACAGACCATATCAAAACTACACAGACAAGCCGATCGCATGCATAAAGATTACCTCACAAAACCCAAAGACATCCTCAAAAACCCCCTGAAATGAAACTCCAATACCTTATATTATTCCCTATCCTCGTATTCATTTTCACGATTTTTGCTCCGAATACCTCCGATGCGGATTTTCTCTTTTCCCCCTCTTTCAACATCAATTTCAGTACTGTAAACATCGGTGGAGGACAGCTATCATCCCCCTCTTTCGGACTGGGAGTCACCATCGGTCAAACTGCCCAAGGACAATTCGGAGAGACCGGTTTTATCGTCAAAGCCGGTTTCCAATACATCCATCC
>CAZYOB010000004.1:37950-55296 GCA_964648275.1 uncultured Pseudomonadales bacterium | reverse complement strand
TTGAAGCCAATGTCCGCACTGCCCACAACTCCACCAAGAGTCTTAACGCTGCTCTACAAACTTCTTTCGGCGCCGGTACCGTCAACGGTATGCTCGTCGTCGGACTTGGTCTTCTGGGTGTTTCCCTCATCTATATGTATTCCTACTTTGCCTTTATCTCACAAGGAGCTGACGCTGTAGCCAAAAACGCCACCGAAGTTCTTGTTGGTTACGGTTTTGGAGCCGCTCTTCTTGCTTTATTTATGCGTTTAGGTGGTGGTATTTTTACCAAAGCCGCCGATGTTGGAGCCGACCTGGTCGGTAAAGTAGAAAAGGGGATCCCTGAAGATGACCCTAGAAACCCTGCCACCATCGCCGACAATGTTGGTGATAATGTGGGCGACTGTGCAGGTATGGCTGCCGATGTATTCGAGTCTTACGCTCTTACGATAGTTGCCGCGATGATCTTGGGAGGCTCTCTCTTTGGTCTCAAGGGTGTTGTTTTCCCTCTTCTTGCACGATCAGGTTCCATCCTCACTTCCATTCTCGGAACATTTTTTGTCAAAGCGAAAAACGATAAAGAAGATCCGCTCAAGCCTCTTATCCGTGGTTTCATGGTATCAGCCGTCGCAGCCGTAATTATTTTCATGGGTCTTTCAATCTTCCTCTTGGGTGAACCTAAAGCCGGATTAGCCTCTGTCGTCGGTATTCTCGCTATGCTTGCTCTTCTCTACATCACCAAATATTACACGGGGCCTGGTGAGAAACCCATCATCGGCATCGCCAAAGCTTCACAAACAGGAGCCGGTACCAATCTAATCGCCGGTCTTAGTTACGGAATGGAATCAACATTTATCTCCGTCATCGTTGTCGCTGCTACCATTCTCGCAGGCTACTTGCTCTTGGGCTTCTATGGCATCTCCCTCGCAGGTATGGGTATGTTAGCCACCACCGGTATTATTATGGCTCTAGATACTTTTGGGCCCATCGCAGACAATGCCCAAGGCATGGTTGAGATGGCAGGACTAAAAGGTAAGGCGGCCATCGTTACAGGTAGTCTGGACGCTGTGGGTAACACAACCAAAGCTCTTACAAAAGGTTTTGCCGTTGGTTCTGCAGCCGTCGCTGCCAGCTCTCTTTTCGCCACTTATTTTGAAGTAACCGGGTTAAGTGTTATTAATATTGCCAACCCCAAGGTCTTCATTGGCGTCCTTCTAGGAGGCTCCCTACCTTTCCTGTTTAGCTCACGTTTAATCGGCTCGGTTGGTCGAGCGGCTTTTGAAGTAGTTGAGGAAGTACGTCGACAATTTAGAGAAATCAAGGGAATCATGGAAGGCACGGCACTACCCGATTATTCAAAAGCAATCGAGATTGTGACTGCCGCCGCCCAAAGAGAACTTGTCATTCCCGCCGCTATTGTAATTATTTTCCCCATCTTAGCCAGTATTCTTGGTGCTGAGTCACTCGGAGGATTTTTGGCCGGAGTGGTCGTTGTCGGCTTAATGCTGGCCTTCTTTATGTGTAACACCGGTGGAGCCTGGGATAATGCTAAAAAATACGTTGAAGACGGTAACATGGGGGGTAAAGGTTCCGATACCCACAAGGCAGCCATCGTTGGAGATACAGTTGGTGATCCCTTAAAAGACACTGCGGGTCCGGCACTTAATCCGATGATGAAGATTGTGCAAATAGTTGCCCTCCTCATCGCTCCTCTCGTGATTACTTTAGTCGGCAAATAATAATCTAGGCGTTTAACAAGATCAATAATTTTGTTAGTCGTGCAATCGTTAACATGGAAAACACACAGGACTCTACAACAAAAACCAACCAAAAAGACGAACAAACAGAGTGGGGGATGATAAGATCCACACCCATTGTTGAAGAGATGGAGAGATCTTATCTCGACTACGCTATGTCGGTTATCGTCTCCCGTGCTCTTCCCGATATTCGGGACGGTCTCAAACCTGTTCACCGTCGCGTTCTTTACGCCATGAGAGACATGGGCATTACTCACAAAAGTGCCTACAAAAAATCTGCCAGAATTGTCGGAGAAGTTTTGGGTAAATACCATCCCCATGGTGATACTGCCGTTTACCAAACCATGGTCCGTCTGGCTCAGGACTTTTCTATGCGCTATCCACTGGTAGATGGTCAGGGTAACTTTGGAAGTATTGATGGTGACTCCGCCGCTGCTATGCGTTATACAGAAGCTAGATTAAGCAAAATTGCCAGTGAGCTCCTTGAAGACATTGATAAAAATACCGTTGATTTCATAGACAACTTTGACGGCTCACAACAGGAGCCTGTAGTCCTTCCGGCCAAGCTTCCCAATCTTCTTCTCATGGGATCAGATGGTATTGCTGTCGGTATGGCCACCAAGATCCCTCCCCATAATTTAATTGAGGTCGTATCCGCTCTTAAAGCTCTGATTGATAAATCCACCGTTAGTCTTGAAACCGAAATAGCCGACGTAGATATTGAAAAGATCAGTCACAAACTATTGACGGGGACACTAAACGCCGACATAGAAATTGACGAACTGTGTGAACACATCAAAGGTCCTGATTTTCCCACCAAAGGCATTATTTACGACACCCAGGAAATTAAAAAACTTTACGCTACCGGAAAAGCAAACATCATCAATAGGGGAGTGGCCGAGATTGTTGAGAAAAAATCAGGCCGTTTCCAGATCCTCATCAGCGAACTTCCATACCAAGTCAACAAAGCAAAACTTATCACCAACATTGCCGAGCTGGTTAAGAAGAAGAGAATTGAAGGAATCGCCGATCTTCGTGACGAATCAGACAGAAAGGGACTCACTGTTGCCATCGATCTAAAAAAAGACGCCAAGCCCAAGAACATACTTAATCAGCTATACAAATTCACAGAGCTACAATCCAGTTTCCCGGCAAATGTCGTCGCCCTTACCTCTGAAGGCACTCCCCATCTTTTAAACCTCAAGCAGATTCTTGTAGAGTGGACTTCACATCGTCAAATGGTAGTAGTCCGCCGTTCACAGTTCGAACTAAAGACCGCGAAGGACCGCGCCCATATTCTACAAGGTTTACTGATCGCTCTAGCCAGTATTGATGAAGTTATTGAAACTATCAAAAAGAGTCCGGACACTGATACTGCTAAGAAAAACCTGATGGAAAAATTCGGATTATCGGAAATCCAAAGTGTGGCCATCCTCGACATGCAACTCAGAAAACTGGCGGCGCTGGAAAGGCAGAAGCTTCAAACAGAATATGATGAATTGATGAAAACAATTGATCAGTTGGTCGCCACTCTAAAAGACCCCAAAAAAGTCTTGGAAATCATCAAGACAGAGCTCACATATTTGGCATCCACTTATCCTGAAAAACGACGAACCCAGATAATCGCCAATGCTCCGGGCACATTTTCGGAAGAAGATCTCATCCCTGCAGAGGAAACAATCGTCACTCTAACTAAATCAGGATATATCAAACGTATGCCATTATCGACTTTCAGGACACAGAAGAGGGGAGGGAAAGGAGTAGCCGGCATGACCATAAAAGAAACCGATGAAATTCATCTTTTGACTAACGCTAACACCCACGACAGACTTCTTGTGTTTACATCAAAGGGAAAGGTCTTTGCACTAAAAGTGTGGGAACTTCCCGAGGGAAGTAGAGTCTCTAAAGGTCAGGCAATCATCAACCTCATCAATATTGATACGGATGAAACCATCCAGTCAATTCTTCCCATGGGCGCTCAGGCAGAGAAAGGATCATTCCTTTTCTTCACCACCAAAAAAGGAGTTGTCAAACGTACAGCTCTTGGCAAATACGAGAATATTAAATCAAACGGACTTATTGCACTTAAATTGATCGATGGGGATAGCCTGGTTTGGGCAAACAAGACCTCCGGCTCCGATCATATTCTCCTAGTTTCCAGAGAGGGAAAGTCGATCCGGTTCAAGGAAGGTGATGTTAGACCAACTGATCGCGACACCATGGGAGTTCGCGGAATACTCCTAAGGAACGAGGACTTTGTCATCTCCATGGAATCCTTCTTCCCGGAAGAACCTGTGTCTAAAGATAAACGCGTTAAGTTGTTCAGAGATCTTCTCATTGTTACCGAAAAAGGTATGGGTAAACGCACACCTCTTCCGGAGTACCCACTACAAAACCGCTCCGGTCAGGGTCTTAAAGTTTCAGAAACAACAGATAAGACCGGCAATGTCTCAGGTGCCCTTCTCGTCGATCAGGACAGTGAGGTCCTCCTCATAACCACCTCACAAGGACAGGCTATTAAGCTTCCAATCCGTAACATTCCCAGACTCGGCAGAGCCACACAAGGAGTCATCCTCATGCGTTTTGCCAAAGGAGCCGATTCAGTCGCAGCAGTCACTGCAGTGTCCGAATCAGAAGACGAAGAATAACCTTTTGACTCAAAAAGGCCCCGCTTTTATGCGGGGCGATCTGTTAATCCTGTTCACCGCAAAGACCGAAATCATCCCAGTTTTCCCGAGTTGTTTCCTTGGCCTTTTCGGCATCGGCTGCTTCCAATTTTGCCAGCTTCCTAAGACCTCTTCGAGTCCAAGTGACATCGTCATCGGTGTAGACCAAGCCGGTGAAGAGAAAGTTGTTGTCGTTGAATAAAACTATTTCGCCATTTGTGGTTAAATAGAATTTTTCTTCTTCATCAACGGCACCAATCACAAAAAATTCGGCAGAGATTGTCTCACTATCGTCATCGATAGCCTTCCTATCAAATCTAACGATCACTGATCCAAGCTCTAATTTCACCGGATCACCGTCGAGGTCAATTTCCATATTTTCTGACTCGAAAAACCGATAATCAAGTTTAAGTTTTCTAACCTTCTTCACCGGATATCGAACCGGACGATATCTTCGGATGAAATCACCTTCCTGATCAATAACACCATCTTCAAAGATGATCACCACCACATGCTCTGTTTTATCGTTCAATAGCATAAAAACGTCACCCGGCTCTAGTGTGCCATACAAAGACTCAAGCAAGGTCAGATTCTTCGGGGTTTTATTCAAGATAACCTCCTTAATGTGCAGTTATCCGATATTTTATCACGATGACTTTTTTTGGACATCTTAGCCACGATCTGGGATATAATGAGTCAGTACAATTTATCCTCAAAAATGACCAGTATATACTACAAAAACTCTTCCTCAAAGTCTTTTGAAGAGATCCAGGAATTCAAAAAGAACAGCTGGGTACACCTTACAAATCCGTCAGCCAACGAACTGGCATATCTTGCTGAAAGCCTCAAACTAGATCTAACCCTCCTTACGGACGCACTTGACCAATACGAAGTCCCTCGTATTGAGATAGAAGATCACGACGTCTATATTTACACCCGCTTTGCCGTTGAGAAAGAACCTGGGTTGTTCCAAAGCGTACCTTTTTTACTGATCAACAAGAAGGGGTATCTAGTCACTCTTTCCCCACAGCCCCTTCCTTTTATGGGCAACATACTCTCCAGTAAACGTCAAACAACTGTACAGCAGATCAGATTGATGATTTACATTTTTTCTCAAGTTAATCTCACATATAGCCAAAGACTAATCAGTATTAGCAAAAGCCTTCGCACGGTTTTAACTGACACCATCAAGATTACCAACAAGGACATTATCCAATTTATAAACCTCGAAAATATGCTTTACGACTTCATCTCATCCCTAACCAGGATCGAAGCCGGTTACACAAACTTTACCAAACAAACCGGTATCAGATTTAAAGAGCCTGAAGCAGATGCCATTGACGACCTTAGGCTAGAAGCAGGTCAACTGATGCAAATTTGCAAAGACAATATTCGCACGGTGGTTAACTTTAGAGAAGCTTACAATACAATTCTTACCAACAACCTTAACCGGGTGATTAAGTTCTTTACCGCCCTCACAGTTATTATCACCATTCCTAACATAATTGGTTCATTCTTTGGCATGAACGTCCTGCTTCCGTTTGCTCAACATCCTCTGGCTTTTGGATTTATCATTCTCTTTGCCCTAATAACCAGCGGCGCTTTAGCCTTCCTCTTTATCAAAAAAGACTGGATGTAAGTTTACTTCAAAAACTTTCCGTGGATTTCTTTCAAGTGGGGATTGGTCACATGGGTATATATTTGTGTGGTCGAGACATTTTTGTGTCCCAACATCTCCTGTACACTCCTTAAATCGGCACCATTTTGAAGTAGGGTGGTAGCAAAAGAATGTCTCAATACATGAGGGCTGATCCTTATCGGCAATCCGGCCAACCGTCTGTATTTCTCCACAATACGCTGTATCGTTCTTACGCTAAGACGCAGCTTTTCCTGCGAAAGTGCCGGGTCATACTCATCGTTTTTCATTATCCTCACCCATAGCGGTCGATACATGTCGGTTCTTGCCGATAGGTATCTATCTAACCAAAAGCAGGCTCTTTTAGAAAGAAAGACCACTCTCGCTTTACGGCCTTTTCCTACAACTCCAAACTCTTGGGTCTTCAAATCTATCCTATCAACGTCCAGCTTGGCCAATTCAGAAACACGCAAACCGGTACTGAATAGCACCTCAAGTAAGGTTCTGTCTCGTATCCCGGAAAGTTTAGTTACATCTGGAGCCATGAGCAAACGCTCAACTTGCTCTCTGTCCATAAATTTGATTCGCTTGTCCTCGGACTTGGGTAGGTCGATCATATCTGGAGCCAGCGTCTTAATTCTTTTTTTTCGACAGTACTTTAAAAAAGCTCTTAGCGATATCACGTAGTAACTTTGAGTGGATGTAGATAACTTATGTCCCTTGTCATCCGCAAATCTAGACAAAAATAGTCTGTATCTGCGCACCATCTCAGGCGTCAACTTCTCAATATATTCCTGGGCATAATGTTTCTCAAACCATTGACGGAAGACCTTCAGATAGTGACTGTATTTAACGATTGTCCAGGAACTATAGTTCTTCTCTATCTCAATAAAGTTCAAGTATCTTTTTATTAAAATTCTCAGTGTCAAGTCTGCAGTTTTTTTGGCCATAGGGTGGGGGAGCATCCCCACATCCATCTTAGCAAATTAGATTACACGACACTATTACCGAAATCTTGACATAGCCACCAAACACCCTATATAATATCCACATCCGCACGTTCAAAAAGGAGGCGCATATGTGCTTTGGAGGATCGTTACCCAATAGTTTAGGCTACTTGATCGCATCACTGAAAGTTGGCGATGAAGTCATTATTCACGAGAACAAGGAAGACATCACTACCTACATCTGGAATAAAGACGGCTTTGCCGCCCTAACTGCCTCAGGTCATATTCTCACCTGTAAAGGCAACGTTTATTTTGAAGTCACTGGAAACCACCTCGATGAATTCGAGGTCAGCGAAGAAGCAAAGGCTATCCAGGCCCAAATCGATGCCTTGCCTGAAGATTGGGATCCCTGGCAAGACGATAACGACCCCCTCGATCTTCTTTAGTTTTAATCTATACCCACCGTCAAGTACGGTGGGTTTTTTAATGACCTGGAATCGGACAGGGGAGGGAGGTAAGGTTTCAAAAACGGCATTTATCCTATATTATAAAGACCGTTTTCAGAACCGTCATCTGAGATTGTCGATAAATTGTTAATATAAATCGGCAACAGAAAAATTTGTTTTGTAAATAACTTTTAACGATTGATATTTTTCTAAAAGAATATTAAATAATATTTTTCAATAAACATCGGAGGGAATTATCCAAAAATCAAATAATTGTTCACCTTAAGTCATCTAGTTACTTCATCCGTGCCTAAAGGATCAAAGTACCTGCTCATAGTATCCGTGCTTAAAAACCCCTGTTTAGCCTCAAATAACGAGACCGTAGAATGCCCCTAGAACGGCTCCTGGAAACTTTTGCGGGTACTTAATCACGGGATATAGGCACGAATTTTCGGGTTAATCTATGGAAAACCGAAAAATGAGCCTGACCGTTAGAAAACGGAATAAATAACGCATTAACAGGTGAGTGGGAGGCAGTGCCAACAAGTATTCGGGATTATATACATAAATGAATGGGAAGCTAAATGCACTACGTCCATGCTTATGATTTTAACTAACGTCGTGAAAGTTACATTACACGACACTATTAATATCATTCTTCTCCGGGTCGGGTAGAAGTAAAAGCGGGGTAGTGTAGAAGTATCACTGCTTTATCTTCAACAGTATCCTCAACTAAGTAACTGGATAAAATAATTAATTAATTCATTAATCGGCGATCGAAGCCTACTCTTCTCGCTCGGACTAATGAGTTCAATTTACTATATCAATCGATATCATTCGCCTTTTCTTAGCAGTTATCCACAAAAAATGCTAAAGAATCGTGAAAACTCCCCTGTTTAGTGAAAACAGTGTTATAGGATATGTTATTATAGGCTACTTGTTATAGGATACTACTCCCCTGTCACCGGCCAACAAGAAAAAAATATTTTACGCTCGAAATTATTTATGAATTTATGCCTAACCCAGCCACGACGTCGTCAGGAATCCAATAATAAAAATTATCACTACCGAAACCAGGTACTCCATCAACCCCTCCAGGTATACCCTATTTGATAATCTCTGTTCCAGCACGCCCATCAGTGCGTAAATGGCGCTCGTCATCATCAAACCACCCATAAAAGGCTTTACCGGCCAAAAACTGAGCACGGCACCAACAAGAGCCACTATCCAAGAAACCCCCACAGCATATCTGATAACCTGTTCGTATTGAGTACTTTTAAGATCGACACTCCAAAAATTAACGTAAGAGATGATAAAGGAGGCAACGAATGAAAGTCCCATCACTGACCAGAAAGGAACTTTTAAGCTCAAAGCCATGGTGTAGAAAAACAGTAATGTCACCAGGGAAAACACGAAGTTGGCTGATCTGGCAGCTCTAAAAAGCTGGATAGTCCGTATCGATGCCACTGAAAAGATATTCTCCACCAGTAAAATTCCGTAAATACCTACCATATAGAACAAGAAGTAGACTACTTTCAGGACACTCGCCAAAAACAGAGACGATTCGTAACCAATAGTCCTCCCGAACATACTTGGAATAGCGGCTGGCAGAAAATTAGCAAAAATCCCGCTACCTAAGGAAAAGGACACCGGCAATACCATTAAGGTGAACCATTCTATACCCTTAAGGTCGTCGAACAGCACCCATACTGACAAGATATAAACAACCGCGGATACCGCCATCACCAGTCCAAACCTGAAGTCCACCGAAGCAAAAGTCGTTAACCATAGCGATAGTCCGCTGATAATGGCAACTAGGACGAACTTTGCTCTTTTTGACATATTTCTTAAACGAGGTTACTCCAAACTTCTACTACATCATCATTATCCTCTAAAGCAGACAACAAAGCACCCACCTTATTCTCATCCTCTTCGGACAAACTGATTGTTGGAAGCGGATTTAAGTTTCTCATATAAGAAACTGATCCCGGTCCGCCAAGCTTAGCTTCGTAACGATTCAAAATCGCATTGATCTCTCCAGCGGTCCTATTTCTATTATCGGTAACGGCAGTAATTAATATTCCAACACCACCATGTCCGTAAGCCTCATAAACAATCTCTACACTTCCCTCACCACCAGCAGCTCCAACAGCCTTATCGATCGCCCTCTTAACATTTTCACCCGGCATGTTTACCGTCCTTGCCTCATCCAATGCAGTCCTTAGATATGGATTGGCATTGGGGTCACCTGAACCACCTTTTTTAACGGCTACGTGAATCTTTTTTGCAATTTTTGTGAAAGAAGCACCTTTCTTGGCATCATCAATCGCTTTTTGGTGCCTGATAGTTGACCATTTAGAGTGTCCCGACATATGAACATTTTACCACCACATACCTGTTGGCATTTTACTCAATTGCATACTACCGCTTGACTAAGCTACCATAATTCTATATATTGCATTGCAGCATGAACAATAGCGACGACGCACAAAATCTTACCCAGAACGCTATCAAGGCCGCAGTTGCCAAAAAATGGCAAGAAGCAGTCGAAATCAACGAAAAAATTCTCGAAATCATTCCTGATGACACCCCAACTCTTAACCGATTAGGCATTGCCTACTCCATGATCGGTAAACAGACCAAAGCAGCTGCCTCATTCAAAAAAGTTCTCGTCCTGGATCCAAAGAACCAGATCGCCAAGAACAACATTACCCGGCTTAAAGTCGTCAAAGAGCATGGACTGATCAACCCTCAAATCACAAACATATTCTTTGTTGAGGAACCCGGAAAGTCAAAGGTCATACCTCTCGTAAGCATTGGAGAACCCACCGTATTATCAGCACTTAACATCGGTGAGCCAATTGAAATTACTCCCAACAAACATAAGGTAAAGATCTCCAGTGTCCACAATCAATTTATCGGATATCTCCCTGATAATATTTCCCACCGCCTACTTCAACTTATCAGAGGGGGATACAAATATCGCGGGTTCATGAAGTCGATCAATCCAAAAACTCCTTTTGTATTCATCCAGGAAACGCACACCTCTAAAAAACTTAAAGGCCTTCAGTCCTTCCCCCTTGATGACTCTGAGATGCTTCCGAATCTTTCTGCTGGAGAATCTTCCGAAACCCCACCACTGGAGATTTATGATCCGGAAATGGGAAGTGAAGAATAAGTCTAAAGCAACCAAAGCTTCAACTCTCCCCCTTCCTCCCCTTCTCTTTCAATCTCTTTGCATCCGAAATGATTTTCCAGTAACTCACTCGACCTTGGACTGGAATCCGAAGACTCAAACACGCATCCCGTCCCTGAAACTACATCTTCTATGTCATTCTTCACCTCCACCACTCGCATCCCGGCGGTTTCGGCTTGTCTGGACATGATCAAACCCGCACCGCCCAGACCTGACAGGTTGTTAACGATTAGCTCGACACTTTCTGCCAGAACAGCATCAAAAAGAAATTTGTCCTTGGACCAGGCAGTCATCACCTGAGAAAATTCCAGGAATATTTTTCCGTCAGGCTCTTCGACTTCCTCATAGACCTGCCCGGGTATGGTCAACTCCAGCAGCCTTTTGGATGTCACTATCGCAGACAAGTATTTTCTCATAGCCAACCTATCCAAAAGACTCAGGTCAGTCTTTACCGGAATTGACAACATATTACCCAAGACAGTCTCCACACTGGCTTCTCCGCCTACCTTGATCATCCGAGGAAGGATAACACCCATTGCCTCACCAATACTTCTTTCACTGATCTCGTAGGCTCTTTTTTCCCCCAGACCAAACTTCCAAACCGAATTAATGGGATAGTTAGCCTGACTGCCTGATATTTTTATTTTCAACTCATTCGGTAAACTGACCCAACTCCCCAACCCTTCTTTCGGCCTTAAAACTAATACACCAGCCGAATCGTCACCAATTACTAAAAGATTAAGACCCATCTCCTCATTCCAAATACCTTTTCTTAACAGAGTTAAAGCCAGTGATGCTATTATCACCACCAAAAACAATACTCCGAAAATGTTAACAAATGTCCTGACCTTACTATCCTTCATATATCGTCTTCAGCGCAGTGTTTTGTTTTTTTCTAAATTTGTCAAACACTTCACTGTCCTTAATACTCTTCTTGACCAACTGACTCATGTGCCATCCAGAAACAAAATGCGGCAAAAGGACATAAGCAGCACCGGCTGCGTAAAGTTCTTTCGCCTCCAATGCCGTCTCGGCATCCACGATCACCGGGACACCAATATTTTTTCTTGAAAGTTCTGACAATAAAGCTAAACTATCATTTTTATCCTTAATCGTTGAAATGATCAATTTTGCCTCCTTCATATTCGCAATATCAATCAGGTCAGGATCAGTTGCATCGGCATAAATAACTTCACCACCCCTTTCTTTAATTTTTTGTACCACATCCGGATTAAAATCTACTACCAAAAATGGCACACCGTTCTTTTCTAGAAAATTCACCACACTTTTACCGGTTCTGTCGCAACCCAACAATACTATATGATTCTTAATATCGGAAACTTTGTAATCCCCTCCCCTGCCAAAATTAAATCCTAACTTAAATTTTCGTTTTGCCGCAGAATATATTTTTTCAGATTCCCCGATTAATATAGTTGAGATGGTCATCGTCAAAAGTCCGGTCACCATTACTGTCCTTGCTACCTCATCGCTCCACAAACCGGAGGTTATACCCAAACCCATTATCACCAAACTGAACTCGGATATTTGGGTCAGATTTATGGCCAGTAAAAAAGCTGCCCTACTCCCTATCCCCAGAATTCCTGACCATAAATATGTGATTAAGAATTTACCGAAGATAACCGCCATGGTCAACAGCAGCACCATTGGCCAATTAACTTTTCCGATACCTACTTGCATTCCCAAGACTACAAAGAATAAGGTCAAGAAGACATCTCTTAGTGTCTTCACCTTATTTATTATCTGGAAATGTCCCCAAGTAGTTGAAAGACTTAAACCGGCAAGGAAGCTGGCTACTTCTGCCGAAACTCCAAACACTTTTTCGGCCATAAGCACTACCACGAAAAACCAAGCTAAACTGAACAGGATCAAATCATCCCCGTTCTTAATCACTTCTTTTAGTAGTTTAGCAATGACCGCATGTCCTATGATATTCACAACTACAAACAAGGCGATCAATTTGATCCCTAGCCACCAGAGTACACTCATGTGAATCCCTTCACTAAAGCTCGGTAGAACGGCTAGAAGGAAGATTGCCAACATGTCCTGAAGTAACAAGATCGCCAAACTTAGTTTCCCGGAGAAGCTATTCAGATTCTTCTTTTCTGACAGCATCTTAACTACTACGATTGTGCTGCTGAAGGTCAGAGCTATCGCCAATAATATTGCCCTGAGAACATCGAGCCTTAACCCAGCAAGACTTAATCCCACAAAAAGTAATATTGTCAAAACAGTCTGTCCTAAAAAGATTAATACCGCATTTTTTCCAACCTTGTGCAGCTCTTTCCAGTTCATCTCCAAACCCACCAGGAATAAAAGCAGGGTAATTCCCAAATCCCCCATCATTCTTAGTACTTCCACATCCCTACTTCCCAACAATCCAGAAGCTCCTACCAAAAGACCTGCTCCCACCTGTCCCACCAAAGATGGCAATCCAATGTATCTGAACAAAACTCCGCAAATTACTGCCAATACAAAAACAGCCAGTTGGCCGCCCAAGATTTCCTCCATAAAATCATTCTAGCACGAGCTCAGACAGCAGCCTGATACAGTCCTCGGGTAGCGGAGCATCTACAGTGATCTTTCCTCCATCTAAACCACTAAATTCCAAAAACCCGGCGTGTAAAAAATGATGACTCAAAAAGCCGCGATCATTTTTGGCGATCTCCTTATTCAAATATTTATCGTCCGCAAAAATTGGCCAACCCAAAAACGATAAATGGACTCTGATCTGATGTGTTCTTCCCGTTTTCAAATTTAACTTAAGCAAAGTGAGTGAGTTTTTGTAATGGGGTGTATCTGCCAAAACATATCTTTTTTCGACCTTCCATTCGGTAACAGCCCCCTTCCCCTCATAATGCACCTGCCATTTCTCCCTGTCAAAAAGACTCCTCTTCAAAGGTAGCCTCACTTCTCCCTCAGCTGGTTCCACTCTTCCGTGTACCAGTGCCGTATAGACTTTTTTTATTTTTCTTTCCTTGAACTGGGCTAGGTAATGTACCAAAGCTTCTTGATTTTTGGCGATCATCAGACAACCACTTGTCTCTTTATCCAAACGGTGACAGATCCCGGATCTCAGCTGAAAAAGTTTACCTTCACTATTCCACCTCTCTGGCTCAGCAGCCATTCTTCCTTCTACCCAATCCTGGATTGTCTCTCCTCTGGCTGTTTCAGCTCTGTTCACCACTACTCCCACCGGCTTGTTAATTACCAATGTATTCTCGTCTTTATAAAGTGTTTGTATATTAAGACTCATTTTCTGAAAATAAAGGCGCCTAACCCACCTACGATCATCATATCCGAAATATTAAACCATAAGTTGATTCCCGGCACTCTCAAATAGTCCCATACTCCTCCGAATTTTATTCTGCCCATCAAATTAACCGCTCCTCCAACAACCATTAACCAGGCGGGTAAACCGTGCCACAAACTCTTTCTGGTACTTCTGATCAAAACCAACAAGAGCAGTGTCCAAATTACCACCAATGAGACCCCGCTAATACCCTGCAGAGCTCCGAATGACACTCCCCTATTCTCTACTCCAAAACCACCATCTCGAAATACACCTTGCCACCAAAAATCCAACAATCCCAGTAACAAAATTACGAGAAAAATCAGTTTATCTGCCTGTTTTTTCAAACTTTCTTTCACAATCCATGCAGTACTCTGCCGTAGGCTTAACGGCTAATCTATCGGTATCGATCATCTTGCCACAATTGGCACACAGACCGAATTTACCCAACTTGATTCGTGTTAAAGTCTTCTTTATTTCGATCAGTGAGCGGGAAACCTGTCTCCTCATTGCATAGGCTCTGTCATGTTCAACATTTTCGGACACGTCTGCATCAACCGAATTATCGTCATCCCTGTTTCCAGAAATGAACGGGTCTGTCTTCCTAAGTTCTTTCTTAGTTTTAGATAATCTTTTTTCTTCACCCTTTAAATACGAAATTAGCGGCTGTAACACCGATAAAGGGAAAAAGAATTTAGTCTTTTTTTCTTCCATGTCTTAATTTAAATTTTAAGTCCTCCGACAAACTCCTGCCAGACCTACTATACACCATTACAAAACCTCCCACAAACAAAAGCAGGTTCACAATCATGACCCATAAACGGGCTCCTGGAGATAAAACTAATAAGATAAAATGAGTTAAACCGTAATAAGACAATGCTACCCCGCTTAAGAATCCGCTCTTTGCCTGAGTCTTCTTGTTCTTATACCAACTATACGTTCTGTAGACCTTCTCTGCTCTCCAAAGAAATATGAACATCCCCAGACTTGTCAGTGATCCTCCAATCGAAAGAAGACTTAAGCTGGCAATCGCCATCCCGGCAAAATAAACACTCATTCCCGCTACCATTCCCAACATTGCCAGGTCGAACCAGTCATAAAATTTCTGTCGGTAATTCCTGGTTACAATCATGATCGAAACTACAACCCCCAAAAGTAAACCCCAGTGATCAAGTCCGGGATAGTTCTTCAAAAAAAGGATTCTAGGCCAATTACCCCAAAACAATCCCAAATTAAGCATCACATAAGATAGTCTACTCAGCACAAATGACCAGAAACCTGCCAAGACAATAGTATCAAGTACGTGTACGTCATCCAAATGGGCTTCAATAGCCTTTTTGTAGGCTACAAAGGCACCCCAAAGAAAGGCTATTGCCAGTATGGCACTATACCCATAAATCGTTACTGTATCGATCTTCAAGACTGCTCCTTCCATTACTTGATAGTATACTAAAATTCACCATGTTGTCCCTAGCACATGCTCCCACAGGAGCTCTCATAGCCACCAAAATTCCCTATCCACTGATCAGTATTCCGCTGATTCTGGTAACTCATTATCTTCAAGACAGAGTTCCCCATTGGGACGTCGGCACCGGCATGGGAAAGAAAAAAGAAAAGTCAGCCGCTTTCTATCAGGAGCTATTTTTCGATTTTCCAGGCTCAATCCTGCTTGTATATTTTCTCTTTCAAAGCGGTCAGGCGCAGATTAATTGGCTTGCCTGGCTCGGTTGGTTCGTCGGCCTTCTACCTGACTTTCTGGATTTTCCTGTAGTTTTCTTGAAAATCCGCTTTCCACTTCTGGATTATCTGAACAGAATTCATAAACATTTTCACCGCTCCACATCGAATGTCGTCTGGGGATTACTTCCCCAAATCATTGTTATCGCTCTGGTCTATCTTTTCCGCTAGTTACTCGTTCGACCTGCCTGTATAAGCACCCGACTCGGTATTGATCTTGATCTTGTCTCCTACATTTATGAACAAAGGTACCATCACAGTTAACCCTGTGGTCATCTTTACCGGTTTAAGTACGTTACTGACGGTATTGCCTCTGGCACCTGGTTCTGCCTCTGCCACCTCCATAATAGTTGAGGCCGGCAACTCAACTCCCAAGATTTTCTCTCCCCAGAACAATACCCAGGATTTTTCTCCCTCGACCAGATAAAGAACATCGTCTCCCAAAACAGATAGCGGGATCTCGAATTGATCAAACGAAACCGGATCCATGAAATACGCCAAGCTGTCGTCCTTGTAAAGATACTGCAAATGTTTCTTGTCTAGGAGGATGTTTTCTACCACGTTACCGGAAATGAAGGATTTTGTGACAATCGAACCGGTAAAAAGGTTTTTAGCTTTAATTTTTATAACGGCATTTCCCCTACCCATCTTGGTAAAGTCGTACTTCATAACTCTGAAGGGCTGGTTGTCCTCGGTAAAGGTCACACCCACTTTTAGTTTATTTACGTCGATCATATGCAGACGGTATTGTACTCCCAACTCCCCTATCCGGGCAAGCCTTTATAAAGATATATCAACAAAAAGACCTACTCCTAGGTCTTTTTAATTAGTGCCGAGAGAGGGGATCGAACCCTCATGAGGTTGCCCTCACAGGTTTTTGAGACCTGAGCGTCTACCATTCCGCCATCTCGGCAATACAAATATTATACTTCACTCTCACCTGCAATTGTCCCATCCTGGCTGTTATAGGCCTATTATGCTACAATACCCCATCAAAACCGCACTTTCCCATTGGAGGAGGTAAATTTTGAAGAATAAATTTCCCGCTCTTTTTCTGATTGTACTTTCAGTCACACTGCTAACCGCTTGCTCGGACCCATATCCTGAGTCATCTCAGGTTATTGAAATCAACGATACCGCCCTGGAAGGCAAAAGTATCCGGATTTTAAGGATATCACCGGACGAACGGTACATTGACGTCAAACAAAATTTGATCGTGCCTGAGTTAGTTGATACGATAAACAGTGGCGAGCTCAACATCATCTCGGTCAAAACCGGGTACACAGGTGCCTTTCTAACATCAGCAGATATTACCTACGACAACTCAGGACCTGGAAAAGGCAATGCTCTTAGGATCAAGTTACTTATCCTTGAAACCAGATACATCGATGTCAGAGATAAGGAGCTGTCCCCACAGCTCGATGAATTTGTAAACAGTGGTCAATACGATATCGTCAAAATTCAGACGACTTATGTCGAAGGCTACCTCGTAGCCGCCGAAATCTACTATTACGAAGAAGAATAGTCATGCCAAGACGCCCCTAGGGCGTCTTTTTTTGTCCCTTTCAGTCCATAAAAAACCCACCATATTTCAGGTGGGTCGGAAAAACTAAACTACCCAATGCATGGCGTACGCCGTAATTGCGGGCGTCACGAGCATCACTATCGAAAG
>CAZYOB010000004.1:22786-37850 GCA_964648275.1 uncultured Pseudomonadales bacterium | reverse complement strand
CAACGCTACCCTCTCCACCATCACCCTCGAACTCCTCACCATCTTCAGCTTCTTCCGGGCTACTGGAGTGAGATTCCTCAGAATCATCCGAGCTATCGTCCGCACCACCTTCATTTCCCGATTCACCAATCACATAATTCGTGTCACCGGTAAAGGTATCCGTAGGGGTAATCAGACTGCCGTCTTCGGCACTGACATAGGAGTCACGGCCGAATCCGGTATCCGTAGGAGTAAAGGTCTCGCCGGAGGCAGCCCGGATATCTCCATCTGGCTCAACCATAAACTGAACGTTTCGGTCACCATCAAGAACGGTGGGGTTACCGAAGGCATCGTTAATCTGAGTCATCCACTCACCGTTAACCATCACCATCGGGTTACCGAAGATGTCGGTCCGGTCTGAGTTCAACCCATCATTGTCCCCATCCCCATCTGGGTCAGAGTCCATGGAGTCGGCAATTCCATCACCATCAAAGTCGCCGTCGAAATCGCCGTCGTAGTCACCACCATCGTAGTCGTCTGACATTTGACACTCTCCTCATGCCCAAGCCTTGGGCTAGTTTAAGTTTGAAAAGAACTACTTACAGTCTATAGGATACTATAAATAGCCTCAGAAGTCAAGTTCTAGGCTCCCCAGAGCTCCTCTACCCTATCCCAGTTCACCACGGACCACCAGGCTTTTGCATAGTCTGCTCGTCTATTCTGATACTTCAGATAATACGCATGCTCCCACACGTCTAAACCTAGCAATGGCTTTTTTCCTGTCAAAAGTGGAGAGTCCTGGTTCGGAGTGGATACAAGCTCGAGCTTGCCATTTTTGTCCTTTACCAGCCACGCCCACCCACTTCCAAATCTACCCAACGCTATCTGCTCAAACATGGAAAAAAAGGCGTCGACCGACTTGAATTCTTCTTCCAACGCGCTAGTCAGTTTATCTCCAATATGACTTGTATCAGGCTTAACCATCGCCCGCCAGAAAAAATCATGATTCAACACTCCCCCGGCATTATTCTTGACTACATCAACATCAGATGTGATCAACTCCTCCAGGGTCTTATCCTGAAGCTCTTTTCTCTCTTCAAGCGCCTTATTCAAATTATCAACATATGCCTGGTGATGCTTACCGTGATGTATCTCCATAGTCTTGACATCAATAATAGGCTCTAATGCATCGTATGCATATGGCAAATCCTCTAAGGTAAATGGGTATGTTTTGTACATAATGTTACTATACAATACCAGTCTTTATTATGGATATAGCCTCACTTAAAGTTACCTAGTCTTATCGATTCCGTAAAACTTAACCCTTTCTCCTCTGAACTTCAGGTTAACGGTACCAAGTGCTCCATTACGATGTTTGGCAATCGACAACCTTACATCCTCCATTACTTCATCATTATCTCTGTACAAGAACATGACCACATCCGCATCTTGTTCAATGCTTCCCGACTCACGAAGGTCCGCCAGCTGAGGCGTCTTGTCGGTCCTACTCTCCACCCCACGGTTTAACTGTGACAGAGCTAGCACCGGAATTCTCAACTCACGTGCCAGATTCTTTAACCCCTGTGAGATACTACCCACTTCTTGAACACGGCTCTCATAACTTTTATCTCCTACACAAAGCTGTAAGTAGTCGACCACCAATAATTTAAGACCAACTTGAGAGTGAAGTCTTCTCGCCTTCGTTCTCAACTCCAAAATGGTTTGCCCTGGAGTATCGTCAATATACAAAGGTGCATCGGCCAAGACACCCATAGCCTCTGACAACCTGGCAAAGTCATCATCTTTCAGGTTCCCCGTTTTCAATTTCCACGCATCAATATTGGCCTGACCCACTAGCATTCTGTCTACCATTTCCAAGTTGCTCATTTCCAAAGCGAAGTACCCGACAGGCAACTTCCTTTCCACTGCCACAAACTGAGCAATATTTGTCGCAAGAGTAGTTTTACCGATACCCGGGCGGGCAGCTAGGATTAGCAGGTTACTGTCCTGCATTCCGGCCAGCATTCCATCCAAATCCCCGAATCCAGTCGGTACTCCTCTTAACCCGTCAGGAGATCCATGCAATGAGTCCAGTCTGTCAAAACTTTCTGCCAAAGCGTCCTTTATAGGTACGAATGACCTGCGAACATGAGTCTGAGACAGTGCGTATATGGATTGCTCTGCCTTATCCAAAATTTCACCTAAAGGCCTACTTTCATCAAAGGCCAGCTCCCCCATCGTTGCTCCTGCTGTGATCAGCATTCTCTTTATGTATTTTTCTCGAACGATCTGAGCGTACTTGGAAGCATGCGATGCCACTGGAACCTCATTTGATAGCGCCGCCAAATATGCTCTCCCCCCTACCCTCTCCAATTGCTTTTCTTCCTTCAACCAATTTGCCACGGTCAGAGCATCGATCGGATCTCTGTTCTCGTACAAGGTCATCATCGCCTCATAGATCTTTCCGTTCCCTTCGTGATAAAACATCTCAGGTCGCAGCAATACAGCAATATCAACAATGGCGTCCTTATCGATTAAGATCGCCCCTAGAATAGATTTTTCGGCATCCTCCTCGTGAGGAGGTATCCTTAAATTAGCCATTCATTACCAGTATTTGTGTATCGTCGGGCAAGTTGGATTCGTCAACTTTAATTTTATGAACAGGTTCTCCCATTAAAGGAAGTTTACTCTTGTCCAAAAACTGTTCCAAAGTCGCCAATCCATCGTAATCCCCCTTCATCCCCGAAGCTTTGAAATGCATCGGCACCACTATTGAGGGCTGGATCTCTTTAATTAGATCCGCAGCCTCCTGCGAGTCGATCGTATATACACCACCCACAGGGATAAGTAGTACGTCTATACTTCCTAATCTCTCAACCTGTGAATCGGTAAGCTTATGCCCCAGATCTCCAAGATGGCATACATTTATATCGTCAACTCTGATGGTCAATATTAGATTCTTTCCTCTTTCTGACCCTTCGGTCTTGTCGTGATATGTCTTGATCGCATTGAACTCAATTCCTCCAATTTCATACTCTCCTTCTTTGTCGATTACAAAAGTCTGATCCCTGCCCACCGGCCCAGTAATCATGGATCTTTCATTGTGATCTTCGTGATCGTGAGAAATGGTCAAAATATCGGCTACGTCCTTTGCGTATGGCAAACCTACTTTATCTGCTGCAAAAGGATCCATGATAATCACCATTCCTTCTTTATTTTTTATCTTGAACGATGAATGACCCAAGTATGTTATTTCCATGAGACAATGTTATCACAGTAACCACCCCGACCCTCCACTTGATATTATTTGTCTCGGGTGTTATCGTTCAAACGTAACCTATGCGAAAAGAGGTCATCTTTGCTCTAATACTAGGAAGCCTTCTTGGAGGAATTATTCTTTACGGCATTAAGCTGGCGAATAATGCTGCCTCTTCACCCAGTCAATTAGAAACTTCACCGACAACGAAAACTCAAGTTACTCCTGTCCCCAAAGCCGCAGAAGATCTAATTATTTCCACCCCCGAAAATCACGCTGTATTTTTTGAATCTACCATCCCTGTTAAAGGGAGTAGCCTCCCAGGGTCTACCATCGTCATCGTTACCGAAGACGATCAAAAGATCATCGACACTGATATTAATGGATCATTCGATACCACCATCGAGCTCATAGGAGGAGAAAATAATATCCTGGTCAACTCTTTCATGTCCGATACTCTTATCGCTTCCGCTTCAATTCAAGTTATCTATACCACTACAGTCATAGAATGATAAAGAAGACCATCCTTACACTATCACTATTGCTCACGTTTACTTCCCCCATACTTGCAGTCACATCAACACCCAGTGCCACTCCTACAGAGGCTCAGGATCAAGTGACCATTATTAGGAACATCGTCCAACAAAATCTGGCGACTGCCGAGGCCATGATCAGAAAATCTTCTCTTGTCGGTTATATTGGTAGAATCTCAGCCATATCCTCAACCAGCATCACACTCAAGTTCAACGGTGATACTTTCCAAGTACGCACCTCTGAAGACACTACATACAACAAGTCCGGTAAGGCGAACTTTAGCTCCCTTGCCATCCAGGACAAAGCCATTGTTATCGGCACCATGACCAATAAGGACATCATCGACGCCAAGAGGATTGTTATCATTAAGGACGTTCCTTCGGAATTACCTCAAGTCGTCTCCGGAAAGATTCTTTCGGCCGACACTAAGACACGAATTATCATCATTCGCACACTGAGTGGTGATCAAACTTTTATCCTCTCCAGAAGGGCCGTACTTAAAATAGACAAGTTTGTTTCCGGAAAACCTGTCGTTGCCATCTTCGAAATGCAAGGTGAAGATCAGGTGATCACAACAGCCAAAGTGTTCTAATATTAATTCATGCCCCGCCTGCTCAAGCCGCGACATCTTGCTTATTTGCTCTTGCTTCTTAACGCCGCCCTTTGGGGTGCTGCTCCTCCGATCATCAAGAATTCACTGCATTATGTTTCGCCCTCAGCCTTTCTTTTCTTCCGTTTTCTGATAGCCTCTCTACTGTTTACACCTATTTTCCTCAAGACCAAGAAGAAGCATATCCATAAAACCAATCCCTGGCTCTTGGTCAGCTTGGCTCTTCTTGGCACCCCCCTCACTCTTTATCCTCTCTTTCTCGGTTTGAATCTTACCTCTTCAATGGAAGGTTCCCTAATCGAGTCTTCCAGTCCTATGTTTACCATTCTCGGAGGCCTAATCTTTCTACATGAGGTCATAAAACCAAAGGAATGGGTAGGTCTGATCCTCGCCGTCGGTGGCACCCTCTTGTTAACCTCTGAACCGCTTTTGACAGGCAACCTCACCCCCTTCACCTCATTTACCGGCAATCTTTTGATCGTCCTGTCGAATATTATCTGGGCAGCCTTTTTACTGCTCTCCAAAAAAACCAAGACTAATCCCTCTCAACTGACCTTCTATTCCTTTCTGGTAAGCATCCCATTCTTCCTGCTTCTGACAATTTTTGAAAATCAATCCTTTGCTCTTGATCCAAGATCCATTCCCGGGATCCTCTACATGGCCGTTTTTGGTTCCATAGTCGCTTTTTGGGCATATCAGGAAGGCCAAAAGCGTATTGAGGCCTCAGAAGCAGCCATCTTTTCATATCTTAAACCTCTCTTCACTCTTCCCCTTGCCCTTTTCTGGCTAAGAGAAACTATTTCTCCGATTACCTGGACTAGCGCGCTCATCATAGCCTTGGGTGTATACATCTCCGAGAAGAGGTAGCTGTGGTAAAATAACACCTGCTATGAAATCAAACATACATCCAGACTACACCCAAGTCACAGTCACTTGTGCCTGCGGAAACACCTTTAATGTCGGTGGTACCATCAAGGATCTCCACGTTGACGTTTGTTCAAAGTGTCACCCATTCTTTACCGGTACCCAGAAGTTCCTGGACACCCTTGGTAGAGTAGACAAATTCATAGCCAAGCGCCAGGCAGCCTCGGGTTACATCAAAAAAGGCAGCAAGAAGGCTCAGGAAGATGTCACCGCCAAATCACTTAAAGAAATGCTTGAGATTAAGAAGGCCGCTGATACAGCTAAGTAGCTGCTAGCCGTTGAGGAAGCGGTTTCTCCATTTGTAGTAATCTAAAAGAATATGGACAATCCTTTTATTGTGGCCGAAATTGAGCGCTTAAACTCCCAGATCAAAGACAATGAGGCTCTATTGTCCGACCCCTCACTTGGCTCCCTTGCCCTGGAAGAGATCACTCGTCTCAAAACACAGATCGAACAACTTTCTTTTTCGGCTCCCGAACCGGAAGCTCAGGAAGGTGAGTCTTTTGACAATTCCCCTGCCATCCTTGAGATTCGCGGTGCTGCAGGAGGAGATGAGGCTAAAATATTCGGCGAAGATCTGCTCAGGATGTACACTCGCTTTGCCACAGATCACGGGTTCACTATTGAAACACTTGATGAGGGCATTGTCAGATTTAGCCGACCGGATCGTAGCCTATGGAATTATGGTGCTTTCGAAACTTTTCAGTATGAATCAGGTGTTCACCGAGTCCAACGAGTCCCCGAGACAGAGGCTGCAGGCAGAATACACACCTCAACTGTCACTGTCGCCGTCTTGCCCGAGGTCAAACCAAACCAAATTGAGGTCAAAGAAGTCGACCTCGAATGGCAATTTACCCGCGCTGGAGGACCCGGTGGACAGAACGTAAACAAGGTCAACACCGCAGTCCGTCTTACCCACAAACCAACAGGTCTCGTAGTCTTCGTCCGTGAAGAACGATACCAGTCACGGAACAAGGAAATCGCTCTTAACCTCCTTCGCTCCAGGCTCTGGCAGGCGGATGAAGAAAAAAGGCTTTCTACTCTTTCCGATCAACGCTCTCAGGCAGTCGGTTCTGGTATGCGTGCCGAAAAGATAAAGACCTACAACTACCCTCAAAACAGGCTCACCGATCATCGTCTTGATAAATCCTGGTACTCCCTTAAAGAGATCATGGAAGGTAGGATCAGTGATGTGCTTGAGTACACCATCTCGGAATTTCACAAACTGACGTTACAGGCTTGATTTCTCACCCTTTCCGTGCTACATTATAGGACCTAATCTAATCCTTCTTATGCTATCTTCTTCGGAGGTGTACTTTGAAAAAAGTCGATGTTCAGTTGTCGATTCTTACCACTCTAGCCAGAAAACAGAAGATCGCTAATCTGGTTCTCCTCATTGTTCTGCTGTCCACCCTTTGGTTGATCCAAACCAAAATTGATGCTCAGGAGGGATTTTTTCTCCAGGGCTGGGGGGACTTAGTCTACTGGATTGCCGGAATCCTTTTTCTTCTTCTATGGATCGGTCTATCCAGCACTGACAAGCCCAGAAGCAACAAGTCTATTGTGGTGCTTCACCAAGGTGTGATTGATACTCATGGCAACGACTCAGACTGCATTCGATTACTGAGAGCCTACACTACCGTGACTAAAAAACTCGGTCTGGATCCTGAAAAATACACTCTCATGATTAGACTGGATGAAGCCAAGAACGCATTCGCCACCGGTCTAAACCGGGGAAAAACGATTTGTGTTTATCTTGGTGCCTTAGAGCAAGCTTCTTTGGACGAACTTGAATCGATTCTTGCTCATGAGTTCGGTCACACTGTAAACAAGGATTTGGCCTTTTCCGTGATTCGCGCCAGTCTTGGTTGTTGTATCAGCCTTGCCAGTGGAACCCTCGGTTTCATCATAGTTTGGATTGTCTGGGGTTTCTGGAGTGCGGTACTTTTCTATTTCCTCACTTCTCTGGCAATCCCCATGATTTCAAACTATGCCAGCCGGATCACCGAGACATTCGCCGATAGTTATGCAACTATTCATGGTTTCGGGCCCGGACTCCAGTCATTTCTGGTTGGTTTGGACTTTAAAAAGCATGGCTTCCTCGGCTCTCATCCCCACCCAACCGTCAGGATAAACCACATTCAAAAGGTTCTCGATGCCGACGAGGGAATGATCTCCGATAAGGCAGAACGCCGCGCTTGGTTTCTACTGAAAATCGTAGCAATCTGTCTGGCCGGGGCATATTTAGTTTACTTTCAAGAAAACAGCCCTGAATCGGTGTTGCCTTTCCTGTTGGCTGGAGGGTTATTCCTCTCCGCTGATTCAATGCTGAACTCTACCGCCGGATCTTGGCAGACTACTCTTCGTCTTAACAAAACGGAAAAAATGCAACCATCCAAACTTGTTCCCGCTCTTTTCTGGATGGCACTTTTTCTCTGTCTGTTTGCATCAGGGATCTGGGCCAGCTACCTCTTCATGTCATCGACAAGCGTTGCGCTGGCCTTCGTGGCAAAGGTATGCTTGATAGCTTGGTTGGCAAAACCTGTCACCTCTCTATTGGGATTCGTCAATGACTTCTTTTCCACTGCCAGCGATATTACAACCTACATTGCCTTAATCACCTCTCTGCTAATGATGGCCAGCTACTTTGTTTCACTGTAGCTACTCAATACCACCCCGTCCCTAAAGGACGGGGTTTTTATTTCATTTCGAGACTTCAAGAGTAACCGAAACTGTTTTAGTATCCTCACCTCTCCATAATTCAACAGATATTTTCTCTCCGGCCTTATGCTTACTCACCAATTCACCCAAACCACCTTTAGCCTCTGCCACTTTCTCTCCTCCAAACTTAACTATCACATCTTCCACCAATATCCCCGCCTTCTCTGCCGGACTGTCTTTAACAACTTCCACCACAAACGCTCCTTGAGGAAGATCATTCATCACCGCCGTCTGCTTATCCACCAGCTTGTATTTGACTCCAAAATACGCCCTCTCGAACTGACCTGTACTGTTAAAGTTGGTCAGCACCTCTTTTATCACATTGATTGGCAAGGCAAAACCCACACCCTGTCCATCACCTGCCACAGCCGTATTAACGCCAATAACCTCTCCTTTGGTGTCAAGTAGTGGCCCACCTGAATTACCTGGGTTGATTGCTGCATCAGTCTGAATTAACCCATCGATCTTCTCCACTACCCCGGCAAAAAAATCCGTTGCACTGATTCCCCGACCCAGACCGGAGACCACTCCGATAGTAACTGTATTTCTAAACTCTCCTAAAGCAGTTCCGATAGCGATTGCTTTCTGGCCTACCTTAAGCTTGTCTGAATCCCCCATCGTTACCTGGGTGACTTTTTTTCCCGGAAATTCATTTACGTCGATTTTCAAAATCGCCATATCGTTTACTTGGTCCCTGTATATGTTCTGAACTTTGTATTCGGTCCCTTCAATAGTAATGACCTTGTACTCTAATCCATCCTGACCCACAACATGCCTATTGGTGACTACGAATCCATTTTTGGCGTCAACAATAAAACCGGAACCAATATCCTGTTGGAACTCCTCACCCTTTTCCTGTTTGACCCCAAAACTATTCCAGTCAAAAAACACCCTGTCCGGTCTAGTGCCTTTTACAGCCACTGTCACCACTGCCGGACCTACGTTCTCTAACATTGTACTCAAGCTGTCGTCCTCACTAATGATCCGAGTTTCTCCCACAACCACTCCACCCGCGTCTCTCACGATGTACTTATCCAAAAAGCTCCAGTTGTATACTCTGTCCAATATCGCTCCACCAACGGAGCTAGTAGCGATCATTAAGGCCACCAAGGCACCTAAAATAAAGTTTTTCATAGTCTAATGATTACCCGAAATTGAGTATTTTTCAAGCCCCCAACCTATTTCATAGGCACAAAGAGATGACTTTTACACCGTAAAGATATAAAATATAGGACATATCCTCGCTCATTGACATAGGAGTTACAACTTGAACAAATCTTACTTCGATTTAGACAAGCTGCATCTTTCTCTCGGCAGATGGTCATACATATGCCTTATAGCATCCATATTCCTATTCTCTCTGTTCACTGGCTTTAAACCTGTTTCACTTTTTACCGATTTACCCGGATTACTTACGGGTAGTGTCGCCATTGAATCTCAGAGAGCGGTATTGGAAACCATTACAATCGTTCTCCATCAAACTGCTATCCTCTTGGCCGTAGGCCTGACACTGCTGATAATCATTCGCCGAGTAGTTGGCGCAGAAAACATTAAGGCCGCTTTCGACCCGATGAAACTGTTTGAAAAAGGACCACGGTTAATATATCTGTCGGTATTTCTTGAGGAACTAATCTTCCGCCAGATTTTGATTGGCTGGGTAAGGACGTTCCTCGGTGGCGGTCTGCTCATTACCGTTCTACTGATTCTGATCGGTAATGCACTTTTCGCCCTGCCACACATTCTTAATCACGCAGAGGGTCATCGCAAGCCCATCTTGATTCTTCCTCAACTAATGCTGGGGCTCATTCTGACCTTCATCTTCCTGGAATACGGCTTTTGGGTTGCACTGCTAGCACACCTAACTTATGATTTTGTTCTTTTCTCGGTGATTAAGTTGCAGTTATCCATCGTTGAGGATGTAATCAGCGGAGCATATTGGTTGATTATCGGAGTAGCTGCTTACCTCATACTTTCCTCAATGGGAGTTGGACTGACAACACTCAGTCCTTGGGTTACAAACACTACTCTGACAACACTATCGCTCTCTCCATGGCAGATGATCACTCTACTGATATTCATTTCAGCAGTATTTGGGGTCATCGCTAATCTCTTCGCCTTGGATGAACCCTCACCGGATATGTCCATATTCAGAGAGCATCCAGGTGCCGCCGTTATTGGACTGCTCATTGCCCCACTGGTCTATGTTTTTATAATCATTGGCCTTAGTTGGCTACTTGGAGTTTTCCATCTGGATCCATATTCAAAGGCGATTCTGATCGTTCTAATCGTATTTATCACCGCCTCACCAAAGAGTGGATCGGGAATGGCCAATCTCTGGTTTACAGGTACCCCAATTACCTTCTTATATGTGTTCGTGGCCCTAACATTCAGTTTTGTAAATGCGGCCATGATCATTTTTACTGTTATGTTGGCAAGCATCTTCCCTATCATGATCAACGCCTACCTCGGCGACCTATCGAAATAAGGAGAAAAACAATGCAGGACGAAGAGTTAAAAAAAGTGGCTGAGAATCAGACCCTTTATGATCCAAATGAAAAAAAGCACCGCTTTGGCATCTACAACTTCGTAGTTTTTACCATCATCGCCACCATTATCTGGCTAATTGGCCAGTTCACTCCAGGAATCCCGGACGAACAGGTCCTTCAGATTCTTGGCTTCCTCGCCTATATTTGGTACGGGGTTCATCCCACTAACAAGAAATAACTCCTAAAGCTCTACCCCCTCTTAAAAGAGGGGGCTTTTTTTATTTGATCAGACCTTTAAGCACTTCCAAAGCCTTATCCATTTGGTTATCGCTCTCGGGATTCTTTTCGTCGAATTCAAACTTCACTTCCACATCCGGTGTTAATCCTTCTTCGTGAATATTTTTCCCTGATGGCAGCAACCATTCAGCGATCGTGACATGCAGACCCGCACCACCCGGCAAATCTTGCACTTCCTGGACGGTTCCCTTTCCAAAACTCTTTTCACCAACAAGCTTGGTTCCGACCCTTTCTCTCAACGCACCGGCCAAAATTTCAGACGCCGAAGCCGAACCCTTATTTATCAATACCACCAAAGGTTTTCCAATCAAACGACCACTTCTACCAACTTCAATTGACTCGGTTGTGTTCCTGTCTCTCTGTTGCACTACCACTCCTCCGGAAATGAATTCTTCACCCAAATCTACTGCTCTCTGCAAGAACCCTCCCGGGTTATTTCTCAGGTCAAGAATTACACCGGTCGCTTTTTGCGCAATCACCTGGTCGACCATCTTATTCCACTCGGTTAATGTTTGTTCTCCAAATTTATTTACCCGAAGTACAGCCACTTTGCCATCATCCAACCATTCGATCTCCGTTGAGGGCACATTGATTATGTCTCTCACCAGAGGAATATCTTCCGATTCATTTTCTCCATCGTGGAATATCGTTAGAATCACCGTTGTTCCCTTGGGACCACGAATAATATCGACTGCATCATCGATCTTTAGGTCTGACGTATCCCGATCGATATTTTTAGCCTCATCTTTGATCCTTAAGATTAGATCTCCTGCTCTTATACCTGCTTTTTCTGCCGGAGTTCCTTTGAGAGGAGCCATGACGGCCAATGTCTCGTCAATGTATCCCAGTTGGATCCCTACTCCACCAAACTCACCTTGCAAGTCCTCTTTAGATCGGACATTCTCGTTCGGTGGATAGAAAGCTGTGTAAGGATCCCCCAGTGACGCTGTCATCCCCTCGGCAGCCCCATACATCAATTTCTTAGCTTCAATATCTTCAGGTTTGAGATAGTATTGCTTCAATCTGGCCAGCACCTCATTCATTACGGTCGTATCAACCTCTTTAACGCTCTCTCCGGTTACTTTATAAACACTTTTCTCACGCCCTATTCTGAATCCGATTCCGAGGAATAAAAAGGCTACTATGGCAAACAAAAGAATCTGCCTTATTTTCAATAGGCTCATGGGCATGTTTATCTTTAACACTTTTTCTATCTTACGCCTTATCGGTGAAAGGTAAAAGGGCCAAAAATCTGGCTCTTTTGACAGCGGAAGAAAGCCTACCTTGATGTTTCTGGCAACAGCCGGTATTCCATCTGGGAAGGATTCTCTTCTTGAGCGATACTCCCAAAGAAATCGATTCGAGATCTTTGTATTCCGGCTCAACCTTCTTGGTACAATAAGGGCAAGGCTTAGTTACGCGCTTAATTTTCTTCTTTTGGATCATATTATTTATTTATATTTTCGGTTATTAGAAAGGAATCTCATCGGCGACATCCGCCTTCTTACCCTTTTTAGCGGGTTTGTCGGCCTCGTCAGCTGGCATCTCACCGGTAAAGACTTCCTCTGCTGGGGAAACCTGAGTTTCACCGGGGACTTCAGGAACATAGGTTTCGTAAGAATCCATCTGTTGTGAAGCGCCTTTTGGAGCGTCAAGTACGATCATCTCCTCGATCACCACCTCGGTCATTTTTCTGTCTTGACCATCGGCTGATTTCCATGATCTGGTCTGCAATCTACCTTCAACAAATATTTTTCTACCTTTATTCAATAGCTGAGAACAGATCTCGGCTAACTTTCCCCAAGCTACCACTTGATGGAACTCGGCACCCTCCTGCTTTTGACCTGAGGAATCGGTCCACTCACGGTTGGTCGCCAAACCAAATTGGCAGACAGCTGTTCCCTGAGGAGTGTACTTCAATTCTGGGTCGCGGGTAAGGTTACCAATTAATAACACTTTATTTAAACTTCTAGTACTCATACTCTTGCGAATTAAATTCTAATCAATAAGAATCTTAGCATTTTGTCGTCCATCTGCAAATCCTTCTCCAGCTGTCGGGCTCCATCGGCAGTACCTTCAAGGACAAGTCTGAGGTAATAACCTCTGCTTTGCTTCTTAATTTCGTATGCCATGGTGCGGGTACCCCACTTGTCAACTTCAACTACTTTGAGGCCACGTTTCTTGCACCTCTCGGTAATTTGCCTTTCGGCACCAATCTCATTTTCTGAGGTTGGATAGATGACAACGAGCTCGTATTTGTTTACGATGCCCATGGACTTTGTTTCGGTTGTCGTCGCTTTTTTCATAATATTTGTTTGTTAACACGCCTATTATATCAAAGAATGTCCCCGTCTACAGGCCAAAGCCACAAAAAACCCTCCCGGATGTACCGGAAGGGTTAGGTCAGTTAGTTGCCAATAATACCGTTCGCCATGCCCGTATAAATCATCATCAGAAATAGTCCGATGGTTAACAGGGATCCGATGATAAACACCAAGCAGGACGAACCGGAGTTTTGCGATCCTCTGCCTCCTAATCCTTGAGCCCGTAGAACCTGAGCTCCGGTAAAAAGGCCGACGACCAAAAAGGCAAACAACCACATTAAGAATTCACCCATTTCAACCTCCGTATAGGAAAATAGAAGAGAATGTATGCTTAAAGTACCTGCCTAATATACTATAGGACCTCCTAAAAGTCAACTTCCTGGGGGTTAGAGCCTCTCCAAGGCAAAAATCAGCCTCCTATCATGAACTCAACCACATCTCCATCCTTCATTATGTAGTCCTTACCCTCGAACCTCACCTTCCCCTTCTCAGCCGCATTCTTCCAACCCCCCAGAGCCACAAACTCATCGTAATCACAGGCTTTGGCCTTGATGAACTTCTTCTCAAAATCGGTATGGATCACCCCTGCAGCTTGAGGTGCCTTAGTCCCCTTCTCGATCGTCCACGCTCTACTCTCCATCTCTCCGGTTGTTAAGAAGCTGATAAGTCCAAGGGTTTCGTAGGCTTTTCTGATCAATTTGTCCAAACCGGACTCCTTGATCCCTAACTCCGACAAGTATTGTTTAGCGTCTTCCTCAGACAAAGACGACAGCTCTGACTCCACTTTTGCACATATATATAGATCCTCTCCACCATCCTCTTTGAGTCTAGGATCGCCTTCGCTGACATTGAATACCTTTAGTTGTTTTTTGGCGGTCAATAAGAACAGGTCTCCGGCAAGCTCCCTCTCCTCTTCAGTACTTAGTATTTCCCTGGCACTCTTTCCGTCATTCAGACCTTCGAATAGCTTATCTACCACGACTTTCTTCTTCTCCATCCCCTTGGCCCTCAGGTCTTTACCCTCACGCACCCTGCTCACCGTTTCCAGGTCCTTCAGGATCAACTCCATCTCGATTACTTTGAAGTCTTCTTCAGGATTGACGCTTCCTTCTTTAACGATTTCGCTATCCGAAAAGTCTCTTAATACCTGCAAGATCACATCACACTCTCTGATATGGGTCAGGAATTTATTCCCCAGACCGGCACCACTGGCGGCACCTGCTACCAATCCAGCGATATCTACAAATTCAACCGTCGCCGGAACGATCCTTCCGCTGTTGGATATCTCTGACAGTTTCTTTAATCGTTCGTCGGGGACTTCTACTACCCCCACATTCGGCTCGATAGTCGCAAATGGGTAATTTGCCACCAAAGCCTGTTGCCTTTTTAACAAGGCATTGAATAAAGTGGATTTCCCCACATTTGGTAGACCGACAATCCCAACCTTCAAACTCATCCCCCTATTTTACCCCGACCATGATCATTTAGCGCCCCCTCTATCTATCCTTATCCGAACCTTCTCATATAAAAATCCCCTCACATGGAGGGGATGAGATCAAGATTCGTTCTTTGCAAACACACTTCTGCTCCGGTGTCTTCCCGACTCATTATCCGGCTCGATGTGTATCTGAGCCGACTTAAGTGTGGAATAGTGTTCTTCCAAGGCAAGCTTCACACTGTGACATATTTCGTCATGAGCTTCCTCGACACTAATATTAGGATCGACTCCCAGATGAAGATCAATATAAAAAGCATCTTCCCTACCCCGCGAACGGATGGAATGACAGAATCTGGCTCCGGGTACTGATAAAACAATTTTTTCCACTTCCTCTGGGTCAATTATCTGACCGTCTGCCAATACCTTCACGGTCGAGATAATAATGTCGATGATCACCTTCAAAATAAACAGGCCAACAATGATAGTGATCACTCC
>CAZYOB010000004.1:18574-22686 GCA_964648275.1 uncultured Pseudomonadales bacterium | reverse complement strand
AATTAAGGTAGCTACTGCCTCAAACTTTTCATATCCATATGGATACTTCTTGTCCGGCTGCTTTTGTGCCAACTTGATACCCACCATTCCCACAATATTGGAGAGGGTATCTCCCAGGGAATGTAACCCGTCGGCCATAATTGTAAGTGACCCGGTCACCAAACCCAGGACCACCTTGAGTAGGCAAACGGACAGGTTCAGGAACATGGTCAGAATTAAAACCCGATTAATTTTCACTAATCGCTCTTTTCTCTCCACTCATACCTCCCTTTGCAAAGAATGTTAAAGATCTTTAGCCGTATTTTACATTAACATCAGGATCTTTTTTCCATTATCTTCGCCAAATCATTTTCGCCGATCAGCTTGACAAGCTGAGCCATCATCACGTCATCCATCCGGAATGCCCCAGGCGAGAACGGATGTGGCAACATCTCTTCCACGTTAGTTTCAAATGCCTCTACAGCCTCTGCCCATCCACGTACCGAATCTTTAGCCTGTATTATCTCCACTCGCAACGGATTTGGATTCCCTGTATAGATTCTCAATATCTCATCCAATTCCAATATTGCCTGTCTGTCACGATAAAACGGACTCGGGACTCCACCCTCGGAAGCGATCACCAGTTTTTTCAATCTCAAATGTCTGTCGGAAACATGTCCTGATGGATAACTGTTCATCCAATTAATAACCGCACTCATCACCGGAGTAATCGCGTCATATCCCACGTTGGTGTATTGGATCCCCTGCCAAATAGTTCCGTCCTCTGCTTCCAGAGCTGCCCCATAAACCGTGCTCTTCATATCCTCGGGCAAATATACATCTACTGCTCTTCTCGCCGCGTGTAATGCTGACCAGGCAGGATATGGTCTTATTGAACCAACGTCAATCCGGGAAAAATCCTCAAACAAGAAATCTGATAGATGGGTGTAGACAATACCTGTTTCGTTTCCGTTAAGTAATACTAACTCGGGACTGCAATATGCCCTCATTACATCCCTGCAATTTCCACAAGGACGACCCAAACTCTCCGGTGTGACCAATTCTCCTTCTCTCCTGTACCATGCAATCGCCTCCATCGGACTATCTGTAATATCTTTCATCCCCGAAAGCACAGCGGTTTCCCCATGAACAAAAGCGTCACTATGCGCATACTCCTTGTTTCCACCTATATACTCTGTCCCATCTTTGGCCAGTCCGGCAGTTCTGACAAAATATCCGGATTGATGTGGATATGCGCTCGCTTCTTTGGCCCTTAAGACCAAGCTGGTATATCTTTCTCTTTTTCTCTCATCCAATCCCCCATCAATTTCTTTAGAAAATGGTGAGTATACGGCTCTTTCCATGAAGCCTAGTATATCAATATCTGCAAGGCAATTACCAATTATTTATGCATATAAGTGACTCTATGAGAAACAACGAGGATATCCCCACAATTAGCAGGCAGACAATCCTACGCCCAGGTTCATATCCCAACTTTTCGGCCAAATCAAAAAGTAGCTATCGATAAAGAAAGTTATCTTTTTTTAGCTCGACCCGCTTTAAAAATTTAAGCCTTTTTGGTGGATTCTACCCACATAACATGTTAGCATTATGAAAGCTACATGTTGTTAAAAAAAGTACTAATCACAACGTTTTCATTCTTGCTTTTTAGTAGCTACATGCCAACCCCTGTGCTCGCCCAGTCACCAGCACTTGAGTCTTTTAGTTCAACCGGTTCAATTAGCGGAATTGGTACCACGCTATCTATCAGTCTTCCATCAGGAGTCATTTCGGGGAATCTGCTTGTTGCTTGCGTGGCTGCAGCTGGTAATGACACCTCTAACATGTCAGCAGCAGGCTGGACACATGTGATCACTGCTGGAGGAGGAGGCACAAATCCTAAAATTGGCATGTTATACCGTTTCTGGCAACCGGGTGATAACGACCCAGCCGTTTTCACTATTAGCTCAGTCAATAACCTCGCCGCACGAAGAGGTGTCATGTGGCGTATTTCCGGTGCAGACGCATCACCAAGTGACGCTACTCCAAGCTCAAGAGTTAGCGGGGCGACAACTTCTCGTATTTATAACAGCATTACAACCAATACAAATGATGCTCTTCTCCTTGGCTGTCTAGATTGGGTAAGTAGTGATAGTGTCTATACTCCAAACGCAACTCTGTCAAACACAGTCACACAAATTAGCCACGCAGCTGATTCCGGTGTTAAGACAACCGCTGGTGCAACAGGAAGCATTACTGGTAGTGGCAATACAAGTCCATATGTTTCTATTCTATGGGCGGTAACTCCTGGTGTTTCACCAATTTTTAATGTCCCGACAATTACCCTCAATAGTCCTTCTGATGCAGCCACTGGTGTTAGTACAACACCAACATTCAATTTCACTGGTTCAGATGCTGATAACGATGATCTAAGCTATGAAATACAAATCTCTGATAACCCAAACGACTTTACCGGAGGAGTAATACTCGCTGATAATTTTAGCGGTGGGGGTGGGGGTTCGTTCCACCCGCAACCGGAAATAACCGCAACTACATGGCAAGGTAATATTCAAGTTGATGACCGTATGTGTCAAAGTTTTACTGCTGTTGGAGGCAAATGGGCTAAAACAGTGTTTCCTTTGGGAGATTCGCGCGTGGATACTAGTGGGACTGCCTTTGCAAGAATCTATGAACACGATGGTATTTTTGGTACTTCGAGTGCACCAGCCAACGCAGGTGTTCCTACAAATCAAACAACAGCCGGCACCCCGACAATCAATTGGCTTGCACAGTCGGATGGTGTAGTACTTGGGGCAAGTTTTGCATCAGGAGATTTTGATTTTGCGGCATCAGGAGCAAATCAGATTCGCTTTGAAGCTGGAGCAAATTATTTAGTCTGTAGTGACTGGATTCCCAACAACAATCTTGAAAACAATACATGGGCATGGTCAGGAGATGTTTTAAATGGTGGATCACTGCATGGTGGAAATATCTACCATGACGGATTTAGCGCATTCAATCATGGAGCCCATTCTGATTGGGATCTGCACTTTAACATATATGAGTTGTTTACTTTAGAAGAAGCTAATAGCACTAGTGACGCAGGTTTTACTAGTAGTGTCGATGGTGGTGATACTACCCCGTTTACTGCCGGAGATCAAATAAGCTACAGTGCACAAGCGAGTCTAGATGAAAACATCACCTATTATTGGCGAGCAAGAGTAAGTGATAGCACCCTTACCAGTGGTTGGACTACTACACAAAGCTTTACTACAAGTGTAGCTCCAACTCCAACACCAACACCGACTCCAACTCCAACACCTACCCAAACGCCGACTTCTCAAGCTTCGTCATCAGATACATCCAACAATAGTTCTCCGCAAACATGTTCAGACGCTCAGCCAACAGGTACACCATTTGTATTTCAAATTACTACAACGGAGAATACTGCCAAAGTTTTTTTTACTCCTTTGTCAAATGTAGACACATACTTTATTAGCTACGCAACCAATGCATCAGCAGAAGAACACGGAGTTCAATTAGTGCTCGGCAGTGATGGTGTTCAAAACTATACCATTGAATACCTACAACCAGGAACGACCTATTACTTCAAGGTCAGAGGCCAAAATGGCTGTGCCACAGGTGACTGGTCACAGATTATATCCACAGTTACAGCAAGAATATCTGAGTTTTCTAGTCGTATATTTGACGATTCACTCTTCATCAGCAAATTAGACCTGAGTATACCTCAAGAAGGGAAGGGTGAGGAAGAGGAGGAAGAAGAAAATGAATTACAAACTCATGATGTTTTAGTGACATTAATACTATTAGGAAAACCTCTAGTTGGAGCCCATGTTGAACTGCATTCAGATCCAAAATATGGGACGACTGATGAAAATGGGCAGGTGCTTTTCGCCAATGTTGAAAAAGGTGAACATACACTGATGGTTTCTCATGAGGACTATAAGGTTGAGCAAACTCTGAATGTTACCGGTGACAATCGCGAATTTAGTGTATCTGCTACATTAGAGGTAAGAGAAAGCTGGCTCCCCAACTGGGCATGGGTTTCCATTGTGGTCACACTGACTACAGTAATATTTATTCTATCAATGAAGAGTTTTAGGAATAAAAAA
>CAZYOB010000004.1:0-18474 GCA_964648275.1 uncultured Pseudomonadales bacterium | reverse complement strand
CTCAGGCGTATTTTTCTGCCATCTCACCGATCACCGGTAACATGTATTTCTCACCTCTGTAAGCCTTGATCATCAGGACAATAAACACACCAAAGGTCACATAACTGACCAATTCCGAAAGTGAGTATAACCTGAACATAGATAGACCTGTCTGGATTAAAAATGCCGCCAATGAAGTAAATATAGATTGAAAAGCATGGAATCTGACGAACTTATCTTTCTCGATTAACAAAAAGACAAAACCACTAACGAATCCCAATACATAAGAAAGTAGCGCCGCTACATTCTTTGGTAATCCACTGCCTCCTGTCACTTTAGATTTTTTCATACTAATTCAGATTAATCGAATTTTACCTACACGTCAAGATATTCACCTCTTGCCCCCGCTTCAGTGCTAAGATATTTTAATGATTAGCCTGTCATCGTTCTTACTTTTGACACTTCTCTCATCCATTTTTGGTACCGGCACGGGCTTTGGTACTTCCACCATTATGGTTCCCGCTCTATCACTCTTCCTCCCCTTCTCTCAAGCCCTGTTATTTGCTGGAATAGTCCACTGGTTTGGAGATATCTGGAAAATGATATTTTTTAAGAAGGGTCTGGACTTTAAACTTATTCTTCTCTTTGGCATCCCGGGCGTTATTATTAGTTTCTTTGCCGGTTATCTTCCCATCGTCATTCCTGAAAGTCTTCTCAAGAGATCTCTCGGGCTTTTTCTCAGTCTTTATGTTGCCTTTATATTCTTAAGACCAAACTGGAAAGCCAAAGCCTCCAGTAGAAACGCTATTACAGGAGGAGTTCTTTCAGGTTTTTTTGCCGGTCTTTTTGGTGCTGGTGGTGCAGTTAGAAGTGCGTTTCTCGCTGGTTTTGATCTCCCCAAGTCAGTCTTCATTTTTACCTCAGGCGCTATTGGTCTTCTTATCGACACCGGCCGTGTCTCCCAATATCTTTTAAGCGGAGTACGTCTCAACTCTCAATTGTCTATCACCCTACTTCTATGTCTTCCTGTTTCACTCTTGGGAGCCTATTTAGCTAAAATTCTCATCAATTACGTTCCTCAAAAATCTTTCAGGGCACTGGTCTCCATCGGCTTGCTCCTGGTCGGAATCTACTATGTTCTTCTCCCCTCGTAATCCTCCGTCTACATATACCCGTATATGTATAATAAATCACAATGACTTTTTTCAAACTTGAACCGCACATTGCTGATATACGCTTGTTTGTCGTAGGTGATGATCTCAAGGACCTTTTCACCTCCGCCTACAAAGGCCTTTACCACATCATCCGTCCTCAAGGTTGCTCTGACAAAGACCACCGTGTCTCCAAAGCCATGATCCAACCAGTTCACATCAGCTCCTCCGACACCACATCACTTTTGATTAATTTTTTGTCCGAAATCTTGAACATTTCGTCGATCAACGACGCCATCTACTGCCAACTGGATATCATCAATCTCACTGCTACTCATATCGACGCCCAACTTACCGGCCATCCTGTTGATAAATTTGCCGAAGACATTAAAGCAGTCTCTCGTCATGAAGCCAATGTCATAAAAAATCTTGAAGGAAAATATGAGACAGTCATCATCTTCGACATACAAGGGTCTCTGTAAGGATATTATCTACTTAACTAAGATCTTCAATCTGGGCTGTGTTACCGTCACTTGTCCCGAAAGACTCTTAATTTCCAAATGATACTGGTTCTGACCTCTCCAAATAGATAACGGTTTCGAATAAAAACTGGATTTCTTCCCGCTAACCACCATTACTTCACTTCCATCGACTGCTCTGTGATTGGTGTCATCATACAATCGCACGCTCCCCAATCCGTTATCCATCCACCCCTCCCAAGTCACGTTTGCATTGCCGTAAAGGCTCAGGTCAAAAGTAAAATCAGACCCTGAAAGTTTTGTCCAGTCGTATCCCTCTGCACTCCCTCCACTAAGCGACACGAAAGATTCTTTGATGGCCGTAGTGGCCGATTTGGATTTAATCAGACCGGTAATTTTTTCCAATTGGTAAACTCGCTTTTCGAGTGATGCTATCCGTGAATCAGCGCTGGTCGTCTCACCCAATACCTTGTAACGATTGAAGTATCCTGTCTTGCCCAGACTCCATATTCCCGCCTCGGCTGCCAACATCAAAACGAACAAGGAAACTAAACGTCTCATTAATATCAGTATAAATCAAATATCTACTTCTTCACTACTGTCGTTCCCTCGGGAGCATCCTTGATCTGATACCCCGCTGCATTTATCTGTTCCCTTATAACGTCACTGGCAGCATAATCCTTTACTTCTTTTGCTTTCTCCCTCTCCTTCATCAATTCCTTGATTTCAACCGGAATCTCAACTTCTTCTATTGTTCCCAGTTCTAACCCCAATACCTGATTAAAGATCGCTATTAAATTCTTTTTGGCCTGATCGCTGATATCACTCTTCATCATCTCCCAAATTGCTGCCAAAGCTTGAGGAGTATTTAAGTCATCCTCGACTGCTGCCACAAATTTTTTGTAATATCCCTCCCCCTCGGCGGACCATCCATCAGGTTCGATCTCACCTGTCAAATTGCCGACTAATTCATTAAGTCTATTCAGTGCACTCTGTGCACTATTTAGTCCCTCCCAAGTAAAGTTCATCTGTTTCCGATAATGGGTCGACAAAAAGTAATATCTCAAAGCCAGAGCCGAAAATCCCTTTGCCACCACGTCCTCCACCCGCAAATAATTTCCCAAACTCTTACCCATCTTCTTTCCATCAACCATCAAAAAGATACTATGGAACCAGTACTTCACAAATGGTTTTTTCCCCGTAGCCGACTCACTTTGAGCGATCTCATTTGGATGATGGATCGACAGATGATCTTCTCCACCGGTGTGAATCTCAAACTGCTCTCCCAGGTACTTCATGCTCATGGCACTACACTCGATGTGCCATCCCGGAAATCCGTCTCCCCAAGGACTTGGCCAATACATACTGTGATCCGCGAACTTCCCTACTCTCTTAAACCATAAAGCAAAATCTGCCGGATTCCTCTTCAGCGTCTCTGTCTCCACCTCATCGCGAGCACCCACCAATTTTTCATCCAAAGTCTGACCAAAAAGCTGACCGTAATCTGGGAAACTACTTACATCGAAATATACCGCTTCATCAGTTTCGTAAGCGTGTCCTTTTTCCAAGATAGTTTTAATCAGATTGATTTGCTCCTGAATGTGATCGGTCGCCTTGCACTCGACCGTCGGCGGTAAAACATTAAGATCCTTCATTGTTTTCCTGAAGTACTCTGTAAACTCCTCGGCCACTTCCCAAACTGTCTTTCCTGCTTTCTTGGCACCCTTTTCCATCTTGTCTTCACCCGTATCCGAATCGGAGACTAGATGACCTACATCAGTGACATTCTGGACATGAGTCACTTTTAATTCTTCGATTACCACCAATACTCTTCTTAAAATATCATCGTTCACATACTTCCTGCCATGTCCAATATGGGTAAAGTCATATACGGTTGGACCACAAGCATACATACCGATTTCACCTGAATGGATTGGTTTTATCTCCTCGATTTGCCTTGATAGGCTGTTATAGATCTTAAGCATAGTTACACTCTAAATTTAACATAACGGTAACGGTACTTCTTATTCGGTTTCATTCCGGCAAACCATTCGTTTCTTCTTAGTAACACAGCCAGATACCAATCCATACCGATAAACCCCCTCAACCCCTGGCTCCTGTGAGAAAAGGCCGCCAGCCATTTTTTTAAGGACTCCCCCATTGTCATCCTCAACCTCAATCCTGGTTTTTGGGCATATTTTTTTATCCGACTATCTACTATCACCCTTCCTTCTTCAATAAAACTAGGCCATATTAAATGGATCTTTCTCTTACGTGTCAACTTCAATATTTCCAATCCTAGACTAATATGATCCGGGTGTCCGGACACTCCCGAAAGATCATAAGTCACTACTAAGGAGGGATCTGTTATCTCGACGAATTTATTCAACCTCTCCCTCCATTTCTTGGTTTTCCTTAATCTCCCGTCATCAAATCTCCACATCACCCAATCAATCACTCCCAATCTCGACATAGCCGAAGCCATTTCCTCTCTTCTTATCTCCCTGGTCGATCTTCCTCCTCCATTGATATATATTTTTCCGCTGTCACCCTCAGTCAAAGTCAAAACCACTACCTCCCAGCCTTCCTTCAATGCGACCAGTATCAACCCCCCTGCCATCACCGATTCATCATCCGGGTGCGGAAAGACCACCAACATCTTCTTGTTGGAAAATTTAGATAAATATTGTCGTATATCTGTCATAGGCCACTCTGTTGCGGCCCAAAAAGGGAGATTCCACCTCAACTATTCTCAATTATTCCTGATTACGCTAGGTTAACGTCGGGGTTTACTCGAGTTGCCTCTTTCCTCCCGCCTTTAACGACCCGGTGCATGCTTCCGGATCTGGTTTGAACTTTTCAATATTAGTTATTTTATACCCTCTGCCACAAAAAAGGAGTGCCGTTTGGGCACTCCGTCATTCATGTGTATTAAAGACTGGCTTCGATTCTGTCCAATCCCAATCTGAGATTGGTCAGGTAGTCGTTATACAAGTTCTGCAACTTTTCAGGCTTGTAATGTTTGGCTAGATATCTGTAAACCAACAAGAGCTGGTAACCAACCTGGCCAGAACCTATGGAGTGGTGACGAACAGCTCTCATTTCCTGCAGTTCAAAGATGTCCGCGGTTAACCATAAAGCACCGTCATCAAAATGCCTCCGCATTTTCTCTACCACAAGCTCGATCGGGAACTCTTTATAGTTCCCGTAGACCAAGTACTTCCAAGTTTCCTGAAGTGCGTTGGTCTCACCATGTACGGTCAGTAACTCCGCCAGATTGATCGCCGTCCTGACCCCGGCCAGGTAAGCCCTGGCCTCATCCTTATTCAACCAAGCACAGGCGGCAGCAGTTTTCAGATAAAGATCCTCTGGTTGTTCTGTCATTTCATTTACTCCTAAAATCAAGTTTTTTGATCTTCTCAGCGATGTTTTTCTGGATTAAATCGTCCATCACTAATGCCATCAATGAATCAATATCCGGGTACTCTTCCCTCAACCAATCGAAATATTGTCTGATGATCACCATCTCGACCGGGTTAAGGACGGCATTCAGACATCGCTCAATGTATGAAACATCAATGGCCGATGCTCCTGCAAAAATCAGCAATCCCACAAACCCATCTTGTTTTAATATCGACACATAAAGCAGGCCGTCCCAGATGAAGAACTGTTTATACAAAACTGCCGGAAAAGGCACTTCAGCGATTCTCGCCAGTGTCTTCCACCACTCCACCGAAAACGGCTCATGACCATATTGTTGCCTGATATTCACATCACTCATCCAATCCAAAAGTCGACATCTCGATGATAGCTCTGAAAAAGTTTCTTGTGATTTCCGGTGATATGGACAACAATCGAATTCCATATATTTGGTCGGCTCGCAGCTCTCGAATGGTTCAAAATGAGTTTTCAGGATATACGCCTGATACTCCAGTAATAGAGCTCCTGCTATCTGACTCAAATCATTCATGGTTTCTCCAATCCGTAAGTTAACGTGCAAGAATTCTTGCTATTTTACCCTATAACGTAACTGGAAATCAAATTAATCCTTACTCTTCATCACCTCTCCATGTGACTGACCACCCACCCGCTTCAACAAACCAGCCGTAAAACTTTCTTTTTCCTGCTTTTCTTGAGCCTCTTTCTGCTGATCTACTTGAGTCTGTTGGGCTTTTTCCTGGGCTATCTTGGCATCCAACTGCCTCCTACGCTCGATGTACCGTGCCAACTCAGATTTAACCTCCTCAAATCGACGTTTTTCCTCCGCTTTCTTCTTCGCCTGAGCCTGGGGGTCACTAGAGGCAGATACCTGTTCAAACTGGTCCCCGCCTGATTGCCCGGAAGCCGAAGGAGAAGCTCCGGCGACTGTCTCTACCGTTCCAATTGCAATATCGCTCCCCGCCTTGACGGTTTGTTTGGCGGCCTCCTCAACCACACCTCTTAAATCTCCTAATATTTGACCTGGCATTCCTCCGATTGCGGGCATTAACTAAATTTAACCACAAAAAAGCCGACCCAAAGGATCGGCTTGTGTTGCTATTCTAAAAGGAGCCACGCATAAATTAGAATCCTGCTCGAAGTCCACCCCTATTGTGGGATGACTTGGCTTGCATATAGCCCTTGTAGAAGCCGGCCAAAAAATCCGCAGACATATTTATACTTGCGAAAAGCCACACCCCGTTGAAAATTCCGGTCACGGAATGCCCATGTTTGATTGCTTCCTCGACCATTCGCTTGGCAAAATCATCTATTGACTCGTTACAATCTGCTGTCATATCAGGTATCTCTTCCATGTGAACCTCCTCAAAAGGATAATGTCAATTTACCCCATAATATTACCACGCGCAGGCACGTATGTCAAACCTCTCCCCTGCCCTCCAATGCTCTCAGAAGTGTCTGAGCGTCTGCATATTCAATATCCGCACCTGTTGGCAACCCTCTACCTATTCTTGTCATCTTCACCTGTTCCCCCATACCCATGTCCCTAATCTTTTGACTAATATACATAGCCGTAGCCTCTCCTTCCATATTAGGATTGGTGGCCAAGATCAGCTCCTTAATCTCCCCCGTCTTTACCCTGGCCAGCAATTGCGGCACCATCAAATCCTCCGGTCCAATACCTGCCATCGGATTCACCGAACCCCCTAAAACATGATAGATCCCTTTGTAACCGTCAGCTTTTTCAAAAGCTAAAAGATCCAAAGCTGTTTCCACCACACAAACGATGCTTCGATCACGACTACCGTCCTGACAAACGGGACAGAACTCTTCTTCCCCAACGTTAAAGCACAATTTGCACAACCTGGTATCCTTTTTCAGGTTTTCCAGAGCCTTGGCAAATTTATCCATTTTTTCTTGAGGTACGTTAAGAAGATAGTAAGCCAACCTGGCAGCAGTTTTCGGACCAATACCGGGAAGCGCCTCAAAGGCGTCCACCACTTTCTGTACTGGTTTAATACTGCGCATAAACTTTATTCCCCGGGCTCCTGAGATTCCACTAATTTAATAGATACTATTTTAACCATTCTTAAACCGGGGCAACCTGTCTTCATGTTAGGAACTTTTTGGCAAACTACCAAGAATCTTGGAAAGCTCACCCATCGATCCTTTCATTTCCTCGGCTGCGTATTTCTGGGCGGTCGTGATCGCTTCATTGATCACCTTAACAGCTTTGTTGTAGTTTTCACCATCGATCCAAAGCTCCTTCAGCTTTCCGTCTCCTGTGACTACAGCTTTCACCCCATCCCCTTCGTGTTCGATTTTGTGATTGCCGATTTTCTTTTGTAATAAGGCCAATTTTGCCAATGCGGCTCCTTGTGACCCAAATTGTTTCATTCTGTCAAACATATATATTTCAACTGCTAACTTAATAATTTTACCTTAAGCTGTCTGTTTACGTTGAAAAACGTTCCCTCCACAACACCCGGAATTCCTAAGGGAGCTAAATTTTCGTTTTTCAAGTATAGATTATATACACAACGACAAATATTCACTTATTAATCGTCTTCCTGACTGACCATGTATCTGTAGTCTTTCTTGTTGTACTTTCCGCCTATGTCGGACAGCTCTATTTTACCTGCAATCCTCTTTATCTCCCTGAACATCTCCTCCGAGCTCCGGTCTCCTATTCCGGTAATAGTTCTCATCAATACCCACTCGGATGAATCCAATATCTTAGTCGTATCTCGTCCATAAAAATATGCACTTTTAAGTTCATCCCGAGTTCCCTCATCTACCGGAGAGTACCAATTCCCTTCAACAAAAGTGAACCCCTTTCGGGTAGTAAATGTTCTTAAACACAAGGCTGACAACTTTCCCTTAAGCTTCAATAACATGTTCCCATTGATCAAAAGTATTGCCTTTGTATACATTGCATCTACCATTCTTTCCTCAGCACTATCACATAAACTCCAATGATTTTTCCTAAGTTTTAGGGTCTGATTACTTTCCACCCACTCCGGATCTATTTTCTTTTTTAAACTCACCGGCAGATCGTTAAAGTCCAACATTGACAGCAGTACTCCCAACTGGAATCGATACTTGTCCTTCCCCACCATCAAGCTCATCAGCTCCAATACAAATCTATTCTTCGCTATACATTTATATATTTCATACCTCTCCCCCCTTTCAATAAAATTGGCTTCAATCAGCTTATCCGTTTCCTCTGAGCTATAGATATTTCTCAACAAGTCCAACTCATCCGGACATCTGTCTTTTACAATATACGCCAACAATTCTTCTTGCTCCTTCGTAGTCAGGCCATCGAATAACCGCTTTAAAAATCCATATCTTCTGTGTTTATCCAGCTTCCCCACATGATCGCCTTCTATAACCTCCTGGACAGTCCTGTTTCCGAATTGAACTAGTTTACATGCCAAATTAACACTTAAATAGCTCTGCAATTCTGGGAATCTCAGCACCAAACTGGACACACCTGACAAAATGAACTCTTGGTGACCCCTCTCCGTAGCTACTACCAGTGACTCTTCAATTTTTCCCAAACACATAGCGATGATCGTTTTGGACCCCTCCTCAATGTCTTCCCAGCGCCCAATCATCTTAAGTTCTCTTGCCAATGACTTCTCGATCACCTCAATAGCCTTGTCCGCAAAAAATGTATCTTGTTCTCCCGGCTTATCAAAATACTCAGCCATAAATAAATACGCCTCGATCGGGTCGTAACCGTTATTTATGCAGTCAAATGCTTTTACTTTCTCGTGCAAATAAGTCGACCTCGTCATCTCTGCCACCAAGCCTGCTACATATGGACGGATTTCAGGATGATTAATCAAGGTGTTTTCCAAAGAGATCGCTACTTCTCCACTTATTTCCTCTGCCCTCAAAGTGTCCAGTCTGCCTCTTATCTGTTCGAAAAAAATCCCTATCAGCCATTTATCTCTGTCTTGCAACTCACCGTGATGGGTATCGACATGGTGATCAAGTTTGCGGACAAAATTTCTCAAGACGTCTCCGTATTCACGGTAAGCTTTTTGTGAGTCATTTACACTTACAAAACTGATGTAGACGGCCAGCATCTCCAAAAAACCTAAATTTTCATAGGCGGACTGCTGACACGCCCATACTTGATTTCTTCCGTAGATACCGCCTAAATGGTTTTTATTTGATAAAACCACCCCCATTTCTAGTAACTCACCCAAAGCTTTCACTTGATCATCTTCATAGATCACTTCGATCATTCCCAACTGTTTCTCCCACACTGTCTCGGACCTTTGGTGATTCTCATTTTCCAAGTAAGTTGTCATTAGTATTGCCTGCTATTAAAAAACTCAGGAGATCTCGTGTTTAAGGGCAACGCAACCAGTGATTGCTCATTATCCATAATCAAATCAAAAATTAGTATCAGAAGTTTACACCCGCATCTACACTAATAGCAACAAATCACACGAAATTATTATCGTCCTTTTTATGATTCAAATATACAAAAAGTAAAGCTACACACCGAAAATCTCTTCCACACTTCCTGACACCGCTTGAGCCACCTTATCTTCTCCCTTTTCTCCTCCGCTCGAAGCTTCAATTTCCTCTCTCATCTGCTCGCCCTTCTTTCCCAAAACACATCTCACGTTCATCCTCCCCCAAGTCCTTGCCACTGCTTCTTCAACCACTTTCCTCTTGGAATCTTGCTCCAACTGATCTTTGTGAAAGGGGTAGAACACCTCCAGAGTTAAGTCTCTCCCCTGAACTGCCAAAGGAGTAGCTGATCTTAACAATCCGGCAATCGACTGATTCCTTGGTGCCAGGTCCGTCAGGAAATTCCCCCATTCACTTTTTACCCGATCTATACTGGCCAAGGGTCCTTCATAATTTTGAGCCACACTGTCAAGGGCAGACTCCGCCACTACCTCTACCCTGGGCAATGACCTTTTGATGACCGGATCCGCAGACTTCTCACCCCTGTGTTCGTTCTCCTCGACCTTCCTGTCTCGGCTTCTCTCCTCATCTACTGCCACGGATAACAAGGCCAACTCGACTGGTAGCATGGGTAAGGGGGACTGTTTCACTTTCTCGGCAGCCGTGATCAACTTGTCAGCCAGTCTGGCAAAGGTGGCAAAGCCACCCCTATCCATCGTCTCCTCCATCTTAACCTTCACTTCTCTTAACAGGCTCCCTACCAATACCTGCGCTTTCACCCCTCCTTGTTCCAACTCATCGATCAATTCCACTACCTTTTTTGGCTCACCCGCAATCGAAAATTCAACCAGCTTACCGACAGCTCTACCTTTTGCCAATCCCAAAAAGTCTCTTGCTTCGTCCTTAGTTATTTTCGTCCCCTTGGAACTCAATTGCTCCAGCAACTTGTGCCCCTCCCTAAAGCTGCCGTCGGTCGCCTCGGAGATCATCTCCAAAACACCATCCTCCATCTTCAACTCCTCGCCTGCCACTGCCTTGTTTAATGATCGGACGATCTCATCGGTCTTGGCTTTGGCAAACTTGACCACTGTACAACGGCTCATGATCGTCTCGGGCACTTTGTGGGCCTCGGTAGTACATAAAAAGAACATAGCGTGTGCTGGAGGCTCTTCCAATGTCTTCAGAAGAGCATTAAAAGCCTCGGTGGTCAACATGTGAACCTCGTCAATAATATAGATCTTCTTGGAGAGAGCTACCGGCGTTAAACGGATCTTTTCCCTCAAGTCTCTGATATCCTCGATGCTCCTGTGAGAAGCCGCATCCATCTCAATCACGTCAACTGCAGCTCCACCCTGAATTGACAGGCACGCGTTGCACTTTCCACACGGCTCACTCAGCTCTTTTTTACCCAAATTCTCTTCACAAGTAGCCACTTGAGCCAATATTCTGGCTGTACTGGTCTTGCCCGCCCCTCTGGGACCGATAAAGAGATACGCGTGATTCAAATTTCCGGATTTGAGAAAGGACTGCAAAGTTTCCCGGACCGACTTAAGGTCTAGCTCGTCGATGGTTTTGGGTCGGTATTTTTGATAATAGCTCACATCAACAACTTAGGCTGTTTATATACCTCTGTCAACTGGATAATAATTACTCGGAAGCGAGGATTTTAGCCCTGCATCAATCCCAGTAAAAACCTATGTGCCTGAACTGTAAGCCAAATAACTTTTATAGAAGATACCTAATATTACCCGAACACGCCACCCTATCATTCCGTATCACTTACGCACAATAGAATACCCTGTATAATTACGCCAAATCGCACATTAAGGAGACATGACCATGATTATGCGCATTTCCAAAGAGCTTACCGCCGAACTAATCCAAGGAGTCTGCGACGATTGCTATGGTTTTAGCGTCAAGTATCGTCAGACAGAGGATGGCAGCTATATTTATACTGCCAACGACATCGATCTCTTTTCTGTCTCAATCTCAAATGAAGGATACGAACTAACCTTCGTCAAGGAGAACGCTGACCTGCTCGACTTGATTCATATCGCCCAGGTATTCGCGGATGAATACCGTCCTCAGCATATTTCAATCGTCTAATTCATACGTGTACCACTGACCGCTTACCCTAGCGGTCTTTTTATTCGTGATGAATTCCCAAAAGATGTAGCAACCCATGGCTAGCCAAAAATTCTATTTCTTCATCCAGCAGCTTATTCCATTGCATTGCTTGACGCTTGGCCTGAGGATAGCAAATCACAATGTCCCCCAAGTTGATACCGTCTTCGTCTTCAGGCACTACTTCACCCTCTTGCATCGGAAAAGATAACACGTCCGTCACCTCATCTCTGCCAAAAAATTTCTTTTCCAACTCTTTAATTTTTCTCTCCCCCACTACGCTTAAGCTGATTTTTATCTTTCCTTCCTTCATCCCCTGCTCAAGCAAAACTTTTTCCAAGGCAGCCCGCACTCTCTTCCTGTCGAAAGAATATCGGCTGTCTGCATTAATATCTAATTCCAGTTTCATTATCCTTATTCTACTTCACCAATGAAAAAGGCGTCCACCCATAGGGGCAGACGCCGATAAAAAAACAACCTAGTAAGGATCGGGGCTGGTGTCATACCCACAATCAGGGCAAACATACTTACCGCCCTTATTCGGATGACTACACAACTCCCGTGCCATCTTCAACTTGGCCAGAGCAAGACTTCGAATAGCCATCGCCTTATCTAAAAGCTCCATCCCGCTTTTATGAAGAGCCCGGATCGTCTCTTGAGTGATCGGACCTTCTGCATTGATAATTTCATCAAGTTCATCTGGCATTGTTTCCTCCTCTCACCTGGTTGCCATGCAACCCATCAATCGTCAAAGATCGGAGTCATAAAACGGATCAACTCCGAGACATCTACATCGTTGACAGGGATTGCAGGATCCCCGCACATAGGACAGACCGCCTCAGCCTTAGTGGGCAGACCAACGTAATAGCCCATATCAAAGTCTGCGACAGAACTTACATGACATAACGTGCCACAGCAAGTGCATTTACACAAAACAGGAAAACTCAAACCAGCGTACTGATGCACGGTAACGGTCATATGGACCCTCCTTACAAAGGTTTTTAAGGTTCACAACCCTTGAATTTTATCCCCTGTAAGTCCTATAGTCAATTAACCTTTGTACTTCTCGTTCACAATTTTGTTTATCACCGCTCCCTCAGCCTTACCTTTCAACCTACCCATCACCGCTCCCATAAGCCTGCCACCAACAAGGCCTGTTTCAGCTGCTACCTTATCTACCTCAACCTCAACATCCTTCTCCGCCATCATCTCAGGTAAATACCTGGTAATAATTCCCAATTCATATCTCTCCTGCTCCACACGATCTAATGCTCCTGCTTTCTCATAGATATCCATCGACTCCTTACGCTTCTTGGCTTCTTTGAATAATACCCTGACCACATCCTCATCGGGTAACTCACCGTCCTTATGATCCACTTGAGCATAAGAAAGCTCGGATACTATTAACCTCAAAGCACCCAGCAAACGACTATCCCCGCTCTTCTGAGCAGAGACCATGTCTGACTTTATCGTCTGATAAAGCATAGGAATAAATTATTTGGTAATACCGGCCAAACGCTTGTTTCTGCGTCTTATCTTGGCCGAAGCCTTCCTCAGCTCAGTCATTTTGATGTTTTTGAGGGTAGATGGTTTTTGATAACCGGTCATGCCGGTTGTCTTTACCTTCTCTAAACCTTGATCTTCGAAAGTCAGTTTCCTGAATTCATTGATCATCTGCTGAGTATTTTGACCTTGTTTCTTACGAACTACTAGTGCCACTGGAAATGCACCTCCTTTGGGTTTTTTAAATTCAAATAATTAAGTTTGACCGCCCGGCTCGGACTTGGAACCACCTAAGATGTGCACATGCTCATGCTCGAAATGGTTGTACCCGGCTCCATTATTGACGATCTTGTATCCGGTTTTATCCAGTCCAAGTTCTGCAACAACGGCAAAAACGGCTCCCATTATTTTACCCCAAAAGGCACTACTTTGGCTAGTGGCAACCTCTTCCTTCTTAATATGGGATTTCGGCATGACCAAAACATGCACCGGAGAGATCGGATATTTGTTTTTGATACATAGAAACTCGTCTGATTCCCAGACTTTTGTGCCCTTCTCCTCCCCCGCCACGATCTTACAAAACAGACAATTTGGGTCATTCATAAAACCATTCTAGCACTCAACTTTTCCGCACTCACCTAGGTGAATAATCTAAAAACATCTCTGGCGGTGATCAAAACCATCAAAAGCAACAAGATGATCATTCCCACCGTATGGACATATCCCTCAATTTTATTTTTTTTCTTCTTGCCAATTATCCGTTCTACCCCCAGGAAAGCTATCCGTCCTCCATCCAATGCTGGGAACGGCATCACATTAAGGATTGCCAGGTTCACCGATAGGACACCTGCAAACTGCAACACAGCCAACCATCCGAACTTATAAACCTCCTTGCTTACCTGATAAATCCCCACCGGACCGGCTACGTCTTTGGGAACCCCTTTACCGGTCAGAATACCCGCGACCAAACTGAATAAATTACCTGTGATCTCCTTTCCCCACGAAATTGCCTCTTCAACTCCAACCACTGCCCCTCTGAACGGCATCTGCCACCAGGGAAACTTGACCAGCTCTATATTAGACAGCGCCACCCCCAACGAACCCTCTCCTGCGGGTGGATTCTCTCTGGGTGTTATGGTAACCTCCTTTTCGACTCCATCTTTCTCCAGAGTAAGTATTATCTCCTTCCCCTTCAAACCGTTTACTGCCTCCACAAACTCGTCCATCGTTTCAAATGTGTATTCCTTGTCTTCAAAAATGATTTTCTTGGCTACACTTTCTTTCTCAATCCCTGCCTCCTTCGCCGGACTGTTCTCTGTTACCTCCACAATCAACACCCTATCTGTTTCCGTCGGAATTCCCATAAAAGAATAGACTGCTGCGAACAATAAAATTCCCAGTATGAAGTTCATCGTCACTCCAGCAAAAAGTACCCCCGCTCTTTGCCACATCGGTTTGTTAAAAAAGGCCTCCGGAGATGCCAGCTGTGCTTCGTCTTCCATGTCCTCTCCGAATAGTTTTACAAATCCTCCGATTGGCAACCAGTTCAAACTGAACAGAGTTCCCCCTTTGGAGAAAAGTTTTTTAGCCCGGGGTGGTAAACCAATTCCGAATTCTTCAACCCTCATTCCAAATAACTTAGCCATAATGAAATGACCAAATTCATGGACTAACACAAGCACCGAAAGAGTGAGGATAAAGGTCAAAAGTTGCATTGTTTTATTCTATCATCAAGATAGCTTGGGCTAGACTGCCTAGAGGTTACTGTCACCTGGGATGGATTTATATTTCCTAAATCGCCATGATCTCGTCCTCTTTCTCCCTTGTCATTGCGTCAATCTTCTCGTTGTATTCCCCGGTAATTTTGTCTGTCTGCTCATTCAGCATATAGATATCATCTTCGGACACTCCGTCTTTTCCCTTCAAAGCGTCAACTTTTTCCTTAACGTCTTGTCTTGCTTGACGGATCAGTGTCTTTCCCGACTCCTTCTTTTGGTTTAGAAGTTTTACAAAATCCAACCGTCTTTCTTGGGTTAATTGAGGTAATACAATCCTTATCTGATCCCCGCTCACTGCCGGAGATAACTGTAACTCACTGTCCGAGATCGCCTTCTCGATGTCCCTCATTACACTTCTGTCATAAGGAGCAATGATTAGCATATTAGTATCGGGTGCAGAAATGGTAGCCAACTCCACCAACCTCATCTTGGTTCCATATGCAGACACCACCACGTTTTCCACTAAATCAGGCTTTGCCCTTCCAACCCTAACTGTCGCCATATCATCCTTAATTATTTCCATCACCTTATCAAACTTCTGTCTCAGGAGAGTTATCAGTTCGTGTTCTAGTTGCATATACGCTATCTTATCAAATCCATGTAAACCATGATATAAAAAAGGTATGCCAAAGTCATACGGACCAAAACCAACCGCTCAGAATACCCGAGATAAAGCTGGCGTGGGATCTGTCATAAACACCCACCATGAAGGAGCCACCAAAAGACCAACCGAAAATATAAGCGGTAGAAGACTTGACAGCTTAACGGCTACAGATATCGCCAAAAAAGGTGAGACCAAAGAAACACCTATGAATAACCCTGGGTTCGGTAGCGTAGGTGAAAAGAAAGGTTAACCCCTCTTTATTCTTCTCCCAATTTAAATCTGGCAAAACGGATCACTCGTATATTCTCACCGGTTTTACCAACAAGAGTCTTGACCAGTTGTTCAATGGTTACCGCAGCGTCACGGATATATGCTTGTTTCATGAGCTCCTCAACATTCAGAGGATTCATTGACACTACCTGCATTGCAACTTCCTTACAAAGGGCTTCGAATTCGGGGGTTTTGGCTACAAAGTCGGTCTCACAAGCTAACTCGACCATAGCGGCTGCTGTTCCACCGTTGTGGGTGTAACAATAGACCAATCCGCTTCTGACCTCGCGGTCCGATTTACTCTCGGCTTTGGCCAATCCCTTGGCTTTGATTATCTCAATGGCCTTATCCATATCGCCTTTTGATTCTTCAATCGCTTTCTTGGCATCCATAATTCCGGCGCCGGTCTTTTCTCTGAGTTCTTTGATTTTGTCTAGCATTGTGTTTTTTTATTTCTTTAATTCTTTCTGACCACTGGTAAGAGCTTTTTCCATTTCACCGATAACGATCTCCAAACCCTTGGTAGCATCGTCATTCATCGGGATCAGGTAATCAACCAGATCGGGATTTGAATTGGAATCGACCAATCCGACAACTGTTACTCCTCGGGATGATGCCTCTTTGACCACTAATTTTTCTTTGTGAGTATCAATGACGATCACAATCTCGGGAACTTCTTTAAGGTTGGAAAGTCCACCGACAACTCTGTCCAAGCGGGCGATTTCCTTGTCGAATAATACCTGTTCTTTTTTGGTGAACTTCTTTAACTGACCTTGTTCTTTCTTGAGTCTAAGAGAATTCAATCTGTCGATAGTCTGCTTGACCTGTCTCCAATTGGTTATCAAACCACCCAACCATCTCTGTGTCATATAAGGGATTCCGACTCTCTTGGCCATCTCCTCGACAATAGGTCTTGCTTGTCTCTTGGTGCCGACGATGACGATCCTCTTTCCTGTAGAGGCAGCCTTCTGAAGCACATCACAGGCTTCTCCCAGGTTTTTTACGGTCTTCTCCAGGTCGAAAATATGAATACCATTCTTCTCCCCCCAAAGATATTTCCTCATTTTAGGATTCCACTTCTTCACCACGTGTCCGAAATGGGCACCGGCCTCGAACAGTTGCTCTACGGTCACCTCACTTCTATAGCCACCCTTGGGTGTTTCTTTGACCTCTTCGGCTGCCACAACTACCTCGGCATTTTTTACCTCTTTGACCTCTTTAACTTCTTTCACCTCAACCTTTTTTACGGGGGTTTTCTTTACTGCTTCCTTCTTGGAGGGGGCAGTTTTAACGACAACTTCTTTTTTGGGAGCTGCGCTCTTAACTACTTTTTTGGTCTTTGTTCCTTCGGCCTTGACCAGGACCTTCTCTTCAGCTTTTTTAGCCATATTGTTTATCTCTATTTAAACCCGTCCGGCCTCTCAAGAGATTCGCCGCGGGTAAATTATTAATTAATTCTCCGTGTATTCTACTATACCTGTGCCTATTTCTCAAGCCAATCTTTGACTTCTATCCATCTATAGGATAGAATTCATCAAATCGAACCTTAACTCTGATTAAAGGAAGGACAAAATGCTCCTGTTGCTTATAGGATTTCTAGCTGTTTCCTTTTTTGCTCGCTTTTTAGCCTACGATGTCAAGTACGTTGATGGAGGCACTGTCCACTATGTGACTGGATTCGGCGTCGCCATACTCATCATGGTCTCTCTCTGTGGTGGAGCAATGACCACGTTTTTCGGCAGCATGTTCCTACCAACCAAAACCGTCGCCAACGATCCCATTAGACTGGAGACCATGAACCTAGGCGAGCCCACGATCGAAGGCAGGTTTTTCCTTGGAACCGGACATATCAGTACCGACGAATACTATGTCTACCGTTTCTACGAAGGTGATCGTCTGCGTGACGGCAAGGTCATCCGCTATGACGACTACGAAGCTCTCGTCTACCTGATCCGTGATCAGGAACCTGGCTCTGCCTACCTGGTCACCTACAGGCGAGACTGGAAGTGGGACTGGGAAAAGTACCTAGCGTTCACCCCATTTTATACGGTAGAACGAGTCTATGAGTTCCACGTTCCCGTTGACTCGATAGTCCCCAGCATCGACATCCAGTAAAGCTCCGCTACCCCGCCCAACCGGCGGGGTTTTTCTTGACCTAACACCATCTTCGTGGTAGTATATAGGCTATTCTGCACCTTAATTCGGACGGAGGTTAAAATGACTCTTGTGTTAGTGGTTGTTGGAATCGTATTTGCCCTTGGTCTCATTGCGACATTAATAGAACAGGACTTCGAGATGCTGGGCGGCGTGATTATCCTCTCTGTGGTCGTCGGAATATTTGCGTTGTTACTCGTAATGATGTTAGGGGTATTCGCTCCCAAAGTCACTTTGGCAAATGAGCCTATCATGCTCAATAATCTCTACAATGACCCAAGTGTTCAGGGATCATTCTTCCTCGGTAGCGGCACCATCGACGAAGAACAATATGTCTTCTACTCTTACCGAGACGAGGAGGAAGCCCTTGTCTACCGAAAGTGGCCGATGGAATCGGTCCGGATATTCGATGACAATCCTGAAAGGCCTTACCTCCAGACGTACCGTGACGAGCTCAAGTACCCATGGATGGAAAAGGTCACCTTGTCCCTGCTTCTTGAGCAAAAGGACTTCGAGTTCCACATCCCGCAAGACGCCATCGACCGAAACTTCTCGGTCAA
>CAZYOB010000003.1:15635-55964 GCA_964648275.1 uncultured Pseudomonadales bacterium | reverse complement strand
CTGCTCCTGAAAACTCGATCAATCTGGATAGAGACTCACCAATGGTGTTACTCATCAAATGTCCGATGTGAAATTGTTTAAAGGGATTCGGGTCGGTGTATTCGACCATGACTTTTTTTCCCTCCCAGCGAACACCTCTTCCGTAAGCCTCTTTTTCACTTAGCACTTCACTTACTCCATCTGCCAAATATTTATCGGACAGAAAAAAATTAACAAATCCCGGACCTGCTACCTCAATTTTTTCCACAAGTCCCTTCAACTCTCCCTGACCTCTTAGTTTTTCTGCAATTTCCTCGGCTAATTCTCTCGGAGGTTTCTGTTCCTTCTTGGCTAAGATCATCGCCACATTACTCGCATAGTCTCCCATTTTCTCATCCATTGGATGCTCCAACGTGAACTCCGCCGCTTTAAACAGATTGCTGATGCTATCTTTTATTATTTGTCGGGCTTTCATGAATTCTGATGCAGCTTGATATATGCTATCTTACCAGCTGCTCACGTTCCCGGTTAAGTATTTCTCGACATCCAGCGCCGCCTGACAACCCATTCCTGCAGCCGTCACCGCTTGTTTATATCTATAATCCACCACATCCCCGCAACCAAATACTCCGGCTCTGCTTGTCATTGTCGGATAGCCGTCACGCCAGATATCCTTATCACTTACTCTCCATTTATTACTCTGCATCATCGCCGTCATTGTTGTAGTCAGATAACCTTTCTCATCCAATTCCACCTGATCTTTAAAAAGACTTGTCTCGGGTAAGTGACCGATCGCCAGGAACAATCCATCGATCTGCAAATCACTTTCTTCACCTGTTGAGTTCTTAATTCTGATCCCCTCCAACTTTCCTCCACCCTTAACTCCAACGATCTCAGTGCTCCAGATCACTTTTATTTTTGGATTGGACAACACTTTATCCTGCATAATCTTGCTGGCTCTGAATTCATCTCTCCTATGGATCATCGTCACCTCGGAAGCAAATTTAGAAAGAGCCAATGCGTCCTCCATTGCCGCGTCACCTCCACCAAGTACTACGGTCTTTTTATCCTTGAAAAAAGCCGCATCACAAACAGCACAGGTACTTACCCCTCTACCAAGGAGCTTCTCCTCCCCCAGACCCAACATTCTCGAACTGGCTCCTGTTGAAATCACCACTGCTTTTGCCTCAATCACCTCGTCCCCCACCCAGATCTTTTTGACGCCGTTGATGAACTCGACCTTGGTTACATTTACTTGTCTTATCTCAGCCCCAAACTTCTTGGCCTGCTCCTCCATCCTGACCATCAAATCTGGCCCCATCACTCCTTCTGGAAATCCGGGATAATTTTCTACTTCTGTGGTGAACATTAGTTGACCACCCTTCTTTTCTCCGGCAAGTACTAGTGGTTTTAGAGTAGCTCTGGCTAAATACAACGCAGCTGTAAAGCCACTGGGCCCTCCACCAATGATGACTACTTCCCGGCTCTCCACTTTTATTTAACTAACTTTTTGACCATCCCGTCATACATTTCCTTACCTCCATAACCTACCTGGCGCTGTACCTCTTCTCCCTTATTAAACAAAACTACAGTTGGGATACTCATCACGCCATACTTTCCGGCTACCTGAGGGTTTGCATCTACGTCTACCTTACCAACCAATATTTTTCCTTCATATTGTTTAGCCAGCTCCTCGATTATGGGAGACACCATCCTGCACGGTCCACACCAATCGGCGTAAAAGTCTACTAATACTGGTTTCTCGTTTTTAAGCACCAGTTCATCAAAGTTTTGATCGGTAAAATGTACTAAAGCCATTTTTTGTTTTAATTAATTTGTAACTCCACTATATCTTAAAGAAATCTCTTAAGTAACTTGGTATATTCCTCTTTGCTGCAGCTACCTACTGCATCGGACAAGAGTGTTTTTGCCACACTTTTAAGAGAGCTCATCGCGGCGGTAATTTGTGTCACCACAGCCTCGCAACTTTTATCTTCATTCACCATTCGTTCTATCCCACCAACCTGTCCCTGGATTCTTTTTAACATTACCGACATCTTTTTTTTGTCTTCTGTTGTCATACCCCCCTATGGTATAGATAAATCAATATCTTGTCAAGTAGATCAAAGTGTAAAAGCCAAGAAAACATAAGCCACTGCCATCACCCACACAAACACGCTCTTCTCATTTTCCGGCAGTTCCCTCTTAACCTGCCAAAACCACATACCTAGTCTTCTTCTGTCTCCGGTGTAATCACTGATCAGGTCAAAGATTAAATGCGTTCCGATGCCCAAAACGAAGCCTCTGGCGAATGGATTACCCACACTGGTCGCTGCGAACAGCGCCAATATTACCCATACCAAAATAAATAAAGCACTCCTCATTACCAGCTCTTTCTGTTCGTGCCTTTCACTTAACAAAGCCTCCATTGAATTAAGATAATGCCCCTTGGAAAACATATCGCCGAACTTTCTCGATAAAGGCTCTTCGTTCATCAGCAGTACATAAACCAACCTGTCTGCAAATACGATTACAAAACCCAAGATCGCCCCAAGCCACCACCAGATCATGTCCGCTCCGAAGATCATTCCCCCCGTAAACAACTTCCAGATGGACAGGAAAAGTAAAACTCCTATTAATGCAATCTGGTGCAACACTAACTTATTCTTCATCTAATTAATTCTACCTCAATCCTTCCATTCGGCTATCTCCCCTTGCGGCAGTCTAAGTTTCTTGGGGGTTACTGCCAACAAGACTAGCGACACCACCACAGTGAACACTCCCACTATTACAAAAGTCATCTTTTCACCTACCATTGAAGCCAACCAGCCTGCACTTACTGGTCCGATAATATACGCAATCGATGTCGTCGAGTTAGACAGACCCATCATATGTTTTCGCTCTCTTCCCATCCTGAAAACAATGTCAGAATATACTGCCTCCATCATTGGCCAGGCTACTGACAACATTATTCCCGTTGCCAGCGACGCCAATAGCAGCAACCATATCCCGTCTGTGATTCCCAGTAGCGACAAACAAACTCCCCCAAGCAACATGAATTTTTCCGCCATTTTTTTCTTCCCTGTTTTCAACCCCCATTTAGCTAAAAACACTCCTACTATAACTGGAGGCAACATATAGAAAGGTAAAAACATTCCCCCCAACCAATGTTGCCTGGCAAGATTATCCGAAAGTACTGTTCCTGTCGTCCAAAAAGTTGCATCCACCAAGCCTAATACTAAGCTAATAATCAGAATTGGCCACACGTGAACTAACAAAACCCTCCAGTGATCTATCTCATCGACGATATTCAATTTTTCCCCCAACTCTTGTGTTTTATCCTCTTCTTTTCCCACATACTTGAGCATTTTCCAAAAAACATAACCTATCACCACAAACCCTGCTGCAAAATAAACGACTTGAGTGTTCCCCTGTGAAATAGCCAGCCAACTTCCCAATATCGGTCCCAAAAAATAGGCCAAACTCTTAAATATTCCTATTGTCGCCCATGCTCCGGACCTTCCTGACGGCCGAACTGTTTCTGCCACCATTTGCTGACTTCCAAAACCCAAAAACTCGTAATATATTCCCCACACCCCCATGCCGATAAGAAAAAGTAGCACCACCGGCCATTGAATTGACCACATTAGGATTCCTGAGAAAATTAGACTTGCCCCGATCGCCATTGTCATTAACCTTCCTGATGTAGCGTGTTTCATCAGCTGAGGCAGTAGAAGATCTGCCCCCAACCCGACTATTGAACTGAACGACATCACCATTCCCATGATCAAAGGCCCCCCCAATGATTCCTGCATATATGCCGGAACCCAATCTGACAAGATCGCGTCCCCCAGAAAGACAAAGAAGAGCACTGCTGATAAACCTACCAACCTTATCCATGATTTGTCTTCGGACACGAGTACTGGATCTGCTTGCCTCATCAGTTTCATTTTACCAACTTCCCCTCCGCCTTTTCGATCCTCAATTGTTTAAGTTTCCACATAAATAGTCGACCTTTATTCCTGGCATTTGCATCCATCACAAAACTTTTGGCACTCTCAATTAATTCCCTAGGGGTTGTCTTCACCATCCTCATGTAGATCGGCACATGCGCAGTGTCATCCAGATCTACCGCCAACCGATACGCGTAATCCTGGAATTCTCTACTGATTCTCTTTTGATTTGGCTCATCTATTTGGTATCTGTCGAGGATATCAACGATATTTGAGAATCCCTTTTTGGTGTCCATACTCATATAATAATAATGTGTCTTCCTCAAAACCATCTAGATTATTTTCTAATATCAAGGCTTTCACAGTTACTTATTCGTCTACCATCAAAATCGCTTGGCAGACAAATAAATGGTTGTTTCTTAAGCTTACCTTAGTCAATGCTGTTACTGGTGCCCTAGTCTATCCGACTCTCCTCGTCACGAAGATGTTGATAGACGCTGTTATCACCTCGATTACCACAGGTGATGTCAACTCAGGTATTCGTACTATGGTTATAGCCGCCATCCTCGGATTTGTCATCGACCAGATTGCCCAAGCCATGGGCCACTTAGACGGTGCGTGGAGCTATACCATGGCTAACTTGGTATCTGAAAAAGTTGGCATCTCTATCGCCCGTAAGATCAATGCTCTCCCTGTCGGAGTTGCCGAGTTACCCGAAACAAGGAACGCCCTCCAAAAAGTCGAGGACAATACCGGGCGGTCGGTATGGTCACTCATCATTCCCATCTCTTCCTTTCCTGATACTATTTTCACCATTCTCTCGGCAGCCATTCCCATTGTCTCCTATCAACCCCTTCTCATTATTCCCTGTATTGTTCTTGCCATCCCCAGAATTGCGGTTGGCGTCAAACATAGTCGCAACCAACATCTCTTTCGTACAGGGTATGCCCCTCTCTGGAGAGTCTGGCGAGCACTCGAAGATTTTACCCTCAAAGGGAAATATCTCTACGAAAATAAAATCCTCGATCACGTCGATATCTTGCTTAGACGTCGATCAAAAATGGCCAAGGAGTTTTATAAAAAAGACAATGATCTGCGTATTAACTTTGCCTGGAAAAGACAGGTTGTGGGCATACCTGTCGCCGTATTTGAGACTGGCACCAAGCTTTACTTATATTATCAAGCCATCATTCAAGTCGTCACTCTTGGCACTGCTCAGATTACCTCCTCTGCAATTAGCCGTTTCATAGGTAACATCACTCGCCTTATTAGCCAAATTAATGATGTCTATCAGAATTACCTCTTTATACAAGACTACGAAAAATTTATGGCTCTCGAAGAAGAAGATACCGTGCAAAAAACGGTTCTTAGTCCCGTTTTCACTCAGGGAATAGAATTTAAGAATGTTTGGTTCAAATATAATTCTTCACCCCACTGGATTCTAAAAGACGTTTCCTTCAAGATAGATCCAAAAGAAAATCTTGCTCTTGTGGGAGAGAATGGCGCTGGAAAAACCACCATCATCAAGCTCCTTTGCCGGTTTTACGAACCACAAAGAGGAGAGATACAAGTGAATGGTCTGAATATTAGGACTTACAATCTGAAAAATTACCGTCATGCGCTCTCCGCTCTTTTCCAGGATTTTGCTCAATACCCTTTCTCTGCCAAAGACAATATTCACTTTGGGGACATTACTAAAAAGTCCAAAATTAAAGACATCAAGAATGCCGCCAAACTCACTGGAATTCATCAGTTTACCGCTTCTCTTCCGTTAAGGTATAACAATCCCCTGGACAAAGAGTTTGACAAAGGCATTGAGCCCAGTAAAGGTCAATGGCAGAGAATCGCGCTTGCCAGAGCCCTTTTCAGAGATTCTCCTATCCTAATTCTCGACGAACCAACTTCCAATGTTGACCCTGAAACCGAGGAGCAAATCTTTGAAGACATTCTAGGAGTAGCTCACGACAAAATCATCTTCTTGGTATCTCATCGATTCAGTACCGTCAGAAAAGCGGACAAGATTCTGGTTCTAGAATATGGTGAGGTAAAAGAATACGGCAGTCATGAACAGCTGATGAAAAATAACGGACGCTATCGGGAGTTATTCGAACTCCAAGCCAAGAGCTATCGCTAAATCTCCCAATGCCAGATCCATCACCATCCCTAATTTTGCCAACTCATCTTTGGTCATTTTTGAAAGCACGTAGTCGGCACCACTTCCATATCTCACACCCGGTTGACGGTTATCCACTCCTAATCTAACCCTTAAGAAACTCTTTTCACCCAAAGACTTCTCTACGGAGCCAACTCCGTTGTGGACTTTAGGTCCCACTCCATTTTTCACCTTATATTCCCCAAGACGGATGTCCAGATCATCGTGCAACAGCACCAATCCTTCAATCTCAATTTTATAAAAATCCATCAGCTTCCTTACACAGCGTCCGGATTCGTTCATAAAAGTTGTCGGTTTAGCAATAATGACATCTCCCACTCTTGCTACCTCGGCAGAAAATTTTGTCTCCTTTTTAAAGACAGCTTTCTTGTTCAGTTTGCTCAGCAGCCTATCGACTGCTATGAACCCGGCATTATGCCGAGTCAGTTCATATTCTTTTCCTGGGTTTCCCATTCCTACAATCAAGTACATACACTCGATTCTAACAAATAACTTGTGTATATAATCTACTCATGGCTGTTAATGATCAACCTTTTTTTTCGATTGTTATTCCGGTACTCAATGAAGAGAAGGCTCTTCCTGCTCTACTTTCGGACCTGGCGAACCAAACCATTCGTGACTTTGAAGTAATCGTTGTCGACGGACATTCTACAGATAAAACAGTTGCCAGAGCCAAAGAGTGGAAAGACAAGCTTCCTTCTCTCACCGTTCTGACCAGTAAAATCCGCAACGTTTCCCACCAACGTAATCAAGGTGCTCAGGAAGCCAAGGGTAAATACATTCTCTGGAACGATGCCGACAACAACCTTCCTAAATACTATCTAGAAGGCCTCCGTTTCCACCTCCATGTCCGACCGGTAGACACCTTCACCGTCTGGTGCAATGCTGACTCTGACAAGAGTTCTGACAGGACGATCGCCACCTATCTGAACCTTCTTGTTGAAACTGCCTATCTTCTCGGGAACCCGGCAGCTTTTGGCGCCATGATCGGTTGTCGTACAAAATCATTTCAGAAAACGGGTGGTTTTAACCCCGAAGTCGGTTTCGCCGAGGATACCGAGTTCGTCAGACAAGCCTTCAAGAAAGGCATGTCATTCGCTGTATTCCATGAACCACGCTACGTCTACTCCCTTAGACGGTTCCGAAAGATCGGTATTCTCAAAGCAGTCAAGGACTACGCCATCTTAAATCTTAAATACATCACCAAACAAAGAGTCGATCAGAAAAAAGAATATCCCATGGGTGGAGAGCTATTCTCTGATATGAAAACTGCCCAGATGTTCATCAAGGTTGACGGTTCATTCAAAAAACTGCTCAAGAAACCCAAAATTCTGGATAAGATCTCCGCCCTCCTCAGCTTGGAAGAAAAGTAACTACCTCAAAGCCAGGAACTGGATCCCGACGAACATCAGATATATCCCCACCAACACTCCCCCCTCCCACCTGTCCAATCTGTGTTTTGTCTTGGTAAAAAGCCAGAACAAACCTAGAACTACCACCATAAATATTCCCGATATACCCTTTGTCAGCGTATCATCAAAAATGACCGGGCTCAATACTGCTCCGATCCCCATTATCAAACTCGAATTCACCACCACACTACCCAAAAGGTTTCCCAATATTAGTGACGCCTCCCGTCTCTTCACCGCCTCTAGGCTCACTATTACCTCAGGCAGAGTAGTTCCCAAAGCCACTACGATCAATCCCACCCAAAACGTACTCGCCCCTAGTCCATGTGCAATGTTAACGGCCACTCCGACTAACTTCGCTGCTGCCACACCTAGAACCGCAAGTGATAGCGTCATTTTTACAATATGAATAAGTCTCCCCTCAATTGTTTTTAGATGATGCTTTGAAATGACATGTTTTTCTAACTTCGCCTGCTTGATTCTGTACCTTCCCTTTTCCACTAAATCGCTAAGATAAAGTAAATATCCAAAAATCAATATCACTCCGTCGAAGCGTCCCAACGTTCCGTCGATCATTAACAAGAAAGGAGCCATCGCCAGGATCATAGTTATCCAAAGATCTTCCCTGATGTACTCACCCACCACCGGAATTGCTTTCCCCACCAAAGCCGCTCCTCCGATCACCCAGCTTAAGTTGGCAATGTTGGCGCCCATCAGGTCACCTAAAGCTATCTGAGGCTCCCCTGATAACCCTGACGTCACCGTAATAAACAGCTCTGGTAACGATGTCGATAGACCAATAATCACAGTTGCCAATAACAGTTTCTTGACCTTGATATCCGTTGAAAGTTTTTCGAACTGATCTATTGCAATTCCTGTTGCCAACACCATTACAGCCACTAAAGCCCCACCAATCAATAAATTCGCGAGCATAGATTCATTAAATCATAAAATCAGACCGTCTGAGACTTCTTCCTTCTCCTCTTTGCCCCCTCCCAAAAGATTGGGACCACACTTATTAGAACAATTACCACCACTACGTAATGGAAATTTTCTTTTACAAATGGGATGTTCCCAAACAAATACCCTCCGAAAAGGAACATCGTCACCCAAGCAATACCTCCAATAATGTTGTAAGCAATAAAATGTTTGTAGCTCATTTTAGAAACACCTGCCACAAAAGGTGCAAATGTCCTAACAATGGGAACGAAACGGGCAAAAACGATTGCCTTGCCACCATGTTTTGCATAAAACTCCTCGGCTTCATCCAGATACTCTTTCTTAAAAATCTTACTGTTCTTTTCAAAAACTTCTTTGCCCAAATAGTCACCGATCCAGTAATTGACCGTATCACCGAGTATCGCCGCAGCCAAAAACATTAAATACAAAATCCAGATATTAAATGATCCCATTGCCGCCAAAGCACCGGATGCAAAAAGTAAAGAGTCCCCTGGCAAGAATGGAGTAACCACTAAACCGGTTTCCATGAACACCACAGCAAAAAGGATTCCGTAAGTAAGAGTCCCGTACTGGGCGATGATCACCGCCAAGTTTTTATCAACATGCAAAAATAAATCGATCAGTTTGTTCAGAAGTTCCATCACTCTATTCTACTTAACCTGTGACAACCTGGCAATCTCCTCCATCTCTTTCCATGTAGTCGCCTGAGCAGGGCCCTTGTCATCCCTGAATTTAATCAACCTAGGAAATCGCAATGCCAACCCGCCTGCGTGAACTGGACTTTTAGTCAACTCATCGGCGGCTATCTCTACCACCACCGCCGGATCGACCCATACATCTGCCAACAAGTTACCTGATACATCATAATTTTCGGGCTTCTCGGCAACAGTATGTTTCTCCAGTTTTTTCTTTAGTTCTCTGAAATCATCGTCGCTCAATCCGGTCCCGACTTTGGCCATAGATACCCATTTGTCACCTTTCCTCAATCCCGTCAAAAATGCTCCGATACCAAAACCGGTTCTCTTGCCTCTTCCGTAGTAATAGCCCATCACTACCAGATCAAATGTATCGGCCAATTTTCCAGTAGTGCCCTCAACCTCTTTGATCTTTACCCAATTCCACCCCTGCCTTCCTGGCAAATATGCTCCATCCCATTTCTTGATCACTGCTCCTTCGTATCCCTCTTTCAAATATTGCTCATGCATTTTCTCCACTTCTCTAGGGTCATCCGCTCTCACGTACTCATCCACAACCACCACTATATTAGGCCTAATCAGCTCCGACAAAATCTCCCTTCTTTCGGAATAAGGTTTTTCGATCAAGCTCTCTCCGTTTTTAGCTAAAATATCAAAAACAAAAAACCTAAGAGGTACACTTTTTGAAGTCTCCTCAATTCCATGCTTCCTTTTTCTGGTAATGGTCACTTGGAAGGGCATAACTTTCTGCGTTACCGGATCTATGCCAACTGCTTCCGAATCCAAGATCACATCATCCGCCTCTATCCAATCACCCATTTGCACCAGCTCGGGGAACATTTTACTTGTCTCCTCCAAATTCCTAGTGTACGTTCTTACTTCACCGCTCTTTCTATTGAAATGGATCTGAACTCTCGTACCGTCAAATTTACGTTCCACTGCCACATCCTTCATCTTGCCAACAATATCCTGGTAACTATTCAACCTCTGGCATAATGCCGGCACCACCGGTACCCCGCTCTTGATCTTTATTTTTGAAAGACCTGCCATCCCAGACTCTTTTATTTGTTCAACCAAAAGTCCTACATCAGGAAATATCTGGAAACGCTCGTCCAATGCTTTTCTCAAACTTTTGTTTCCCTCCTCCATTTGGGACAAGGCGTCAAATATTGTCTTTGAAGAAAAGCCCAACCTTAATTTTCCCAACACTATTCTGACCACATACTTTCTCTCATCGGGGCTCATCGATACTAATAATTGCTTTAGGCTCTCGACCTTTCTCTCTTGGCTTCCCGTTCCTGAATCATTTGCCATATTTAACAAATTCTCGTGCACCTGTATCAGATTCATTCCCCCTCCCTCAACTCCAAATTCCATCTCTTTGACCAAAATTCCCATATCGCCTTTGGATTTGTAAGCCCTTTCCACCACCTCAGGTTTTTTGTCCGTCGCCAATGCTACTGCCCTTATCACCATCTTCACCGCCATTCCAAACTCAATCGGCTCAAAATCGGGAGCCACTCGTCCCACGATCAAATACATTGCCACCCTGGACTCACCTGCCTCCAACTTCCTCAATAGCTCCACTAAAATGTCGGTAATTGCCAATCGGGAACTGGTTTTCTCCAGTCTTTCCAGATACACCACGAAATCTTTGAACTTCATGCTTAAATTCTACCTCATCGGAAGTATTTTACCTTCCCCAAAGCATACCTGGCTCCCCTTGTATGACCCTTTTTCTTAACCAGTTTTTTTTCAATCAAATCTTTTAAGTCCCTTAGCACCGTGTCTTCTGAAACACTCGGCAAAATTGCTCGAATATCCTTAATTGTTGTCTCACCTTTCAAAGTTAGATCTTCCATGATGGCGATTTGTCTCTCGGATAATGAGATTGCTTTTCCACTCTCTGATCTGAATACAGGCTGCTCGCCCACCAAGGTCATCAACCTTGCCTTCGCTTTTAATGCCGCACTTTCCAAGCTACCTACAAAATATTCCAACCAGCCGGTTAAGTCACCACCCTTTTTCTCTACATCGACTAGGCTGTTCAATACTGCCTCCTTGTTTCTAAATAATTCCTCTTCCCATACCCAAAGCCCCTTTAACTCATAACCCACACTACTTAAAAAAAGATCGGTGAACAGCACTCCGGAAAGCATACTGCCTTCATCAAACGGTTGAATTCTAATAATCTCATAAAGACATACTCCTGCCTTTAATATCGGATTTATTGTTTCGGCATCGGCAGAAATAAACCAGCTGAAGAAATCTTCTATCTGATACGACACCTCAACCGCACTGGGAACACTAATTCTATTTCCCAACCATCCTTCTCCCCTCTCTTCCATTCTGAATACACCCAACTCTTTAGAAGATACTAATTTCTCCATCGACAATGAATTAAGCTGGGTCAGATCTTTCTCCCCAAAGCCAGCCTGCTTAAACCTCATTGAGAGATAGCCCAGTTGCTCTTTATACTTATTGGCGTTTAGGAAATTAAGCACCATTTGCACATCTCTTTCCTTTGCCACGACTCCTACTCTCTGTGCTACTTCCTCTGCTCTTTCGTCCCTCCCGGGATCATCGGTGATAATTCTACCCATCTCCGGCGATTGAATTGCATTTCCATAAACCCTCAACACCGCCTGTGCCCCTCTAGTTAGGCAATCATGGCGGATTTTCCCTTCCCAATCACTGGGGACTGGCACAATCCCCATGATTGCCATTGCTCTCTCGAATCCAATGGTTCTCATGAGCAGGCGGGTAGAAATATCGTAGGCAGGTTCGAACATCTATTTCAATTTACGCTATTAATGCGGAGATCTCAAGTTTTTTACTATCTCACCGTACACTTTAGGTACTTCATCGGCTATATCGTCTGAATTAAACATCAAATCTTTCTTTTCCGCTAATCTATCGGCAGCTTTTTTGACCAAGTATGATGCAGCCGCTAGAGAAAATAATGGCTCATTCTTCGCCATAAATCCTACCGCCACTCCCGCAATTACATCTCCTACTCCACCTTTGACTAGACCGTCATTACCTCCCTCGATTCTTATTAATCTTTTTCCGTCACTGACAAGGCTGACAGCATCTTTAGACAAAATCACTAGTTTATGTTTCGCCGCCAATCTCATTATCTGCTCACCTCTTTTCTCTATATCATCCAATAATTCCTCACCAAAAAGCATCTCAAATTCTTTTTTGTTTGGCGTCACCGCCGCTCCCTCTGGCAAATCATTCACACTGATCACTTGAAGACTACCTCCATCGACAAGCCATCTCTTTTTTAAGAATGATCTTAAATATTTTTTTGTAATATCACGGGTTATCATTCCCTCTTCATCACAGACGAAGTCCTTTTCATTAATATGGCTCCTCATCAAACCCGGTCCAATCAGGATGGCATCACTCTTTTCGATATAACTATCCAGGTCTTCAAAGGGTACCCACACGAAACTTCCCAGTGAAGACTTGATCTTATCTACCACCCCTCTATCCTCAACCGGTGAGGCGAAAAAAGTCATACTTACCAACCTCGAAGCTCCTTTTAAAGCCAGTATCGGTGCCCCATGAAACAACTCACTTCCACCAATTATTGTTATCTGTCCTGAAGAGTACTTGGATTCAGACTCTCCTAAAGATCTGTTGTTGGCAAAGTCATCTCTGGAAAACAATTCGGCAGCCATGCTCTCATCATAATATAATTTGCCTATGGCCACAAAAAAATCAGTAACAAAAATATCCAGGAAAATTGCTATCCAGACACTCACACTGGCCACATCCTCACTTGGATTAGTTGCTGCTCTGGCATGGAATGAAGCCATTAAAGAGTATGTCGATGTTTATGTCCGACCATACTTTGCCCGCGGTTCGGCCGTCCTTTCACTCTTTCTTTATGCTATTGGCATTACCCTGCTCACAGTCATTGTTACCTGGCAACTTAATCGTCTTACTAGACTGTTGGACAAACAGGGAAAATAGGCTACAGCCTGATCAGATTCACTTTCTTGAACATTGGCACATCCCCCTCATCCGCCGTAGTTACTATCACCTGTCTCCCCACCATTACCCGGAGCACTTCTTGTTTGTGTTCTTCATCAAGTTCTGAAAAGATATCATCTAGTAATAAGACTGCCCTCCTCTTGGTTTTTTCTTCCAGATAATATATCTCTCCCATCTTGCATGCAAGAACTGCCATTCTCTGCTCCCCTCTGGATCCGTAAACTGACAAGTTCCTTTCCTCTTCCTTTATCATCAGGTCATCTTTATGTGGACCGACCAGCGTGTAACCCAATGCCGTTTCAGCATCTTTATACTGCTCCAGTCTCGCCTCACTGATTGGGCTGGCATCATATTCAAGTTTCAATTTATTGAACAGCTCGCTTCTTTGGAAAAGACTATTAATATAATCGACAAATTCCCGCCTCTTTTCTTGAATGATCGCACCGTGTTTTATCATCAAGCCATCCCAAAAGGTTAATGAATATCTGGTCACCGCCCCCTCTCTGATTGCGTCTAGTAATTTATTTCTACGCCTCAGGGCTTGTTCATAAGTCGTTAGGCTGTGGTCATAAGACTTGTCTGTCTGGAGCAGCACTTTATCCAAAAATTTTCTCCTGACATCCGGGGACCCGGAGATTAACTCAACATCCTCCGGCCTAAAAAGTACTAAGGGAAGAAGCCCTACCAAGTCTTTTCTTCTCTTGCTTACTCCGTCTATGATGTATTTTCTTTTGTTAACCACTTTCCCCATCACGACTCCTCCGTTGACGATTACCTCTATGGTCATTAACTCCCCTTTTTCGTCGATGATCTGGCCGCCAACCCTTCCCAGTTCTTCTCCGAAGCGCACCATCTCTTCGGTTCTCTTTGCCCTGAAGCTATCACCTACACTCATCAGGAAAATTGCCTCAAGCAAATTAGTCTTACCGTAAGCATTTGGCCCAAAGACTACATTCACACCGTCGAACATCTCCAGCTCTTTCATTTCGTAGCTTCTAAAATTAGTTAGGGTTACTTTAGTCAGCATTCTTCCCCATATTGTACATACAGTATATTAATGTTATGTATCTTCTTCAGATTCTCTACTTATTCCTTCCTGCGGGACTGGCAAACATGGCCCCACCATTTGCCTCCATTGTCTTTCCTTATTTGGGATTTCCAGTCGACTTTGGTAAGACATTTAGAGGCAAGCGCATTTTCGGTGACCACAAGACCGTCAGAGGCTTTGTCTCTGGCACGATCGCCGGAGTTCTTTGTATCTACCTCCAAAGATATCTTTATACATCTTCACCATTCTTCAGATCAATAAGTCTGCTTGATTACACTCAGGTTCCCATCGCATTTGGTCTATTCCTGGCCTTTGGTTCTCTTGTCGGAGATGCGATTAAAAGCTTCTTTAAGAGACAAGTCGGAGTAGAGCCAGGGCAAGCTTGGTTCCCCTGGGATCAAATTGACTGGATTATTGGTGCTTTGATCTTTGCCGTTCCCTTCATCAAAATTACTCCAGTTATCTCCTTCTCTTTCCTCCTCATCGGCCTACTTACACACCTTTTGACGAAAGTCATCGGTTTCTTTTTGAAGATCAACGACACGGCTATATAACCAAAAAACGATTGATATAATAGCCATCACATGTCCCCCGCTTTCAAAAAAAACTTCCCTAATTTGCTGACGATTTCTCGCGGTTTTTTGATTGTTCTGATCTCGATTGTCTTCTTTTCCGGTTGGAAATACAGATTTCTTGTCGCCCTCCTCTTATTCATCATCGCCATCCTTACAGACATTCTTGATGGTAAACTTGCCCGAAAATGGAAGGTGAAGTCAGATTATGGGGTCGTCTTCGACTCTCTTTTCGACAAAATTCTGACTATCAACATGTACCTGCTCCTTATCCCCCACAACCTCATCCACACGGGTGTATTTGTCGCCTTGGTCATAAGGGATCTCTTAATTGACGGTATCAAGAACTATTCACTTTCCCGAGGCATCCCTATCTCTGCTCGCAAATCCGGTAAATCAAAAATGGTCGCCCAAGGAGCTATGATTATCTTTGCTCTTCTGCTCCTTACTTTCCCTGGTAACTTTCTATTCTATGGCTGCCTTGTCATATCGGCCATCGCCGCTCTATTTTTCTCCTATTTCAGTGGGATCCTTTATGTCGTAGACTGGATATACCGCGAAGATGACCGACCTGCCAAAAAAAAATAAATTTCTGGTTAAAACCATTCTTTCTCTTTTTGGAATAGGCATTATTCCCTTTTCTCCCGGCACCTTTGCCAGTGCCGCCACCGCTATTGGCTGGTATTACTTGCTTCCCTCTTTCTCAAAATATCCACTACTCCCAATTTTTCTCGCTCTCATCCTTATCCCGACTTATTTTATTTCCGTTAAGCTGATCTCCCTTTATCTGAAACCTCCAATTGATAAATCCTGGATCGTCATTGACGAGCTATTCGGCATGATCATCTCCCTGCTCCCTACAATCTTCCTTCACTCTCCCGTTTTTATCCTGATTGCCTTTATCTGTTTCCGCTTCTTTGATATTGTGAAACCTTCTTACATTAAAAAAATTGATGCTCTTCACACTCCAGGCTCAGTCGTCCTGGATGACGTCGTGGCCGGAGTCTACAGTGCTACATCGGTCATTCTCATTAGTTTGTTCTACTTGTGAAAGACAACCTGACAATTCTTATTACTGGGGGTTCCTCTTCTGTAGGACAATCCTTTATTTCACTTCTTCCCAAAACAGCTATTATTTACTGTCTAAACCACTCCACTCCACTCAAAGCCGACCCCAGGATTACGATAGTTAAATCCGATCTAAGAGATGCTGTAGACACATTGGACGCCCTGGCAGAGGTGTCAAAATTAGATTGCATTGTTCACCTGGCCGGCATTACCGACGCTCACATATCTCTTGGCCGGGGAGCTTATGAGGACAACGTCTCCATGGCAAATACTATTGTCAGTGTTGCCCAACAAAAGCAGACCAAACGTCTTTTCTTTCTAAGCTCAAACTCTGTCAACTATAGCCAAAGACATTATGCCTTAAGCAAGGCAAAATCAGAAAAAATTCTCCAGGGAACAGAGATCCCCCTGACAATCTTCCGTCCGACTCTGATCGTTTCTCATGAGTCCCCGGAAATAAAGAGTCTGGTTGCCCTCATACGCAAGCTGCCTGCTATCCCTCTTGTAGATGGGGGTAGCAATCAAGTACATCCGGTAACATCACCCGATATCGCCTCGGCAATCATCCTTGCCATGAACGAACGACTTTCAGCAGGCAAGACTTATACACTATCGAATGACGTCTTCATTACTATTAAAGAAATTGTTGACTGCCTCATATCTAGTTTTCAATTACACAAGCCCATCTTCAATATCCCAACTTGGTTTGCGAAATTTCTTATCAGCATTCTTAAACTAGCTAGACCTGACACCGCACTTATACTCCAAGACTCATTCCTTCAAACCACTGCCGGTGATAATTCTCTTGTCAAGAAAGATTTACATTGGACTCCTGAACCGGTTACTTGCCAAATCTTAATCTCCAATTTCCGTTAAGTTTTCCAAAAAATAATAGGTCTTCCAATATGTCGAAAATATAATGGAGTGACCAAGAAAGAAAGAATACCCCCCACAACCTCTGCGATGTGTACACAAACCAAGAGGACAGGAACATCGCCAATGCAACAAATAGCATATTGTGACTCAGTATTTTAGTGTTCCCCTTGTGGTTCTTCTTAATGTAATCAATGCAAGTTAACAAGCCATCACCCAAAAGACACTCCCTTACCTCTATCGCATATCTTGTTTGTCGTCCGTACCAGAAAATAAACAGCAGGTGATCAGCGTCGGGAATGTATGCACCTAAAAGAGCTACTATCAACAGGCTGGCTTGATCTCCCCCAAAGATGATCATCCCAAATACCCACGCCAAAAGACCAAACAGAAAATGCATTTGCCCATGATAGTGCTCGCTCATAATCGTCAATTTTTTCCTTTTTGTCATTTGTTCATAATAAGCTATTCCTGACACTTCGGGCAATAGTATGTGCTCCTTCCACCAAGCTTCATTCGCTTGATTAACTCACCGTCTCGCTTACATGGATATCCTGCCCGCTCATAGACTAGAAAATGTTCTTGGTACCTTCCCATCTGGCCTTTTGTGTCAACAAATTTTTCGTCTGAAGCGCTTGAACCCCCATATTTGATTCCTTTTTTAATTACCTCCACCATCGCTTTATGCAACTGTTTGATTTCTGTGTCATCCAAAGAGTTGGCACCCCTGGTTGGATTGATTTTAGAAAGATATAAAGCATCGTTCGCATAAATATTGCCCATTCCCCCCATTTTCTCCTGATCCGTCAAGACTAGCTTCACCGCCCTCCTCGATTTACCCAGAACGCTCTTTAAATAGCTAAAGTCAAATTCCTTATCTATCACATCAGGAACCTGTTTCCTGATTTCTTTCTCATACTGTTCGCTATTAATAACTTTCATCCAACCAAACACTCTCATATCATTAAAAAATAATTTTGATCCATCAGCAAAATCCCAAATAACCCTCGTGTGACTACTCGGAAGCTCATTAACCCAGTCAGCGGTCGGGTGACCTCCTGCTATTCTCATGTTTTTTGACAAATAGACAAGCTGACCAGTCATCTTCAAGTGAATAATCACCAGTGAATTCCAGTTCTTAAAATTAACCTCAATTACCTTTGACTTTCGTCCAACTTGATCGACTACCTTCCCGATAAGCTTCGTTGGCTCTCCCGAAAAACTCTTTTCTCTCAGCACCGACACTTTCAAGATTTTTTTCCCGGAAAGTTCAGTATCCAGCTGCTTTCGGATTGTCTCGACCTCAGGTAACTCGGGCATAATTTAGAGTAATTTTCGCGGCGTTAATATGATCCCCAAGAAAGCAATAAAGCAAAGAGCTGAAATAACCACGAACAATAGTCCAAACCCCAACGTAGTCACCACATAACCACCGATAAGAGCTCCGACAGCCATTATCAGACTGGCAATCAGTGCCCAGTCTGCATATTCCATTACTTCCATGTCTCCATCCACATGTTTTGCAAAAAGAGCTCCAAATGTTGGCGAGCCTAACGCTTCTGCTAATCCAAACAACATCTGGAGCAAAATCAACCCCAAAGCACTGTTAATTATCAAAAAGCCTAAGTATCCTATTGCCTTGATTAGGTAACTGGCTGCCAGCATTAACTCCTTTTCCTTGACTTTATCTCCCATCTTTCCCACAACCCACAAGAATAATGCTGATGACAGATAAAACACAGCCGAAGAAATACTGATTAACAACACACCTCCACCTATATTTTGCACAAAAACTGCATAGAGCGGCCCGAAAAGCATCACCCCGAACACCAAGAGTCCGTTATAAGTGATCAAAACCTTCAGTGCTTTATTTATTTTCATCTCTTAATGTCTCTTCTACTACCTTCCTGATATTTTTAATAAATGTCTCTTTCGAAAATTTTCTCGCTTGGGAGATCAACACCTCTCTCTTCCATTTAATATTACTAAATCTGCCCATTGCAGTTTCAATAGTTTTCTCATCGGTACCGTCTATCAAAATGCCAGTCTTACCATCCACCACCGTTTCCTTAAAACCACCACCGTTAAAAGCTATTACCGGGGTTCCGGCAGCCATCGCCTCTACCGGTGTGATTCCAAAGTCCTCGTCTCTTGCTAAAGCAATAAACCCCTTTGCCCCTGCATATAATTTATAAAGCTCTTTATCTTCCACTCTACCCACCAACTCCACTTCCCTGTATTTTTTTAATTCATCTCCGACTTTGCTGAATCCCACTGCCTCGCCGACGATTTTAAGTCTGAAACCTAAACGACGTGCTGCTTGGGCCGACTCTACCAATCCCTTAGCTCCAACCAACCTTGAGACTATCAAGAAATAATCATCCTTCTTTTCTCCTTCGCTCTCTTTAATTAAATTTTCAACTTCCACTGGAGGATAAATTACCTCAGCCTCTTTGCGGTAAAATTTCCATATTCTTCCGGCAACGTTTTGTGAATTGGCGATCCATTTATCCACTCTCCCTGCCGACCACAAATCAAAAATTCGTAAAAAGTGGTTTACCACTGTTGCGTAAACTCTCACTATCCAATATTTCATTAAATGAATACTTGTTTCATATCCATAGAGATTTCTTGGAGGTGTGTGACAATAAGCAATTACTGTCGCACCATCGTCGACCCTGAATCCTCTGGCTATATACGAAGAACAAGAAGTAATCACCAGATCATACCCTCTTAAATCAATTGATCTCCAAATTAAAGGCAGTAAAAACCTCAGAGGGCTATAAAGATTTCCATACTTTATCAATAATGCCCACTTGCTCTCAACTATTTTTCTATCACTAAAAGCTAGATCACAACTTGATCCCTTTAAACGAAAGGCTGTATAGATTGGGGCATTTGGATACATGTCCGAGAGTACCCTCAAAACTCTTTCGGCTCCTCCAAACTCCTTTATATAGTCATGAACTAAAGCTATTTTCATAAGAATACCTCCTCTGCCGTCTTCTCCCATTCATCAGAAGGGAGCTTTCCTATCAAACTCTTAAAACTCAATTCCTCAAACAGTTTAACCGCCTTATCTTTATCATAGTTTGTTAACAAACAAGACTCCCAGTCAAAATCAAGAGGTACATGTCTGTCTATTTCCGCCAGCTCTCTACTCTTCCAGGCAATATCTCTTCCGGATTCCAACATAATTCGAGTACGAGGTTTTATCCTTTCGTCATCCAATTTTTTATATAAATTTTTCAGAGTCCCGAAATCCTGGATAAGTTTGGTCGCGGTTACTTTACCGACACCTTTAACTCCGGGTATATTGTCTGACGCGTCTCCCATCAAAGCCTTTAGATCGATCATCTGATCAGGTCGCAATCCATATACCTCGATCACCCGACCTTCATCAAATACCTCGGATTGAGAATAACGATTGTGGATCGGCAAATAGACTACAACTCTCTTATCTTTAATTAACTGAAGAGCATCTCTATCCCCTGTTACTATTACCGCTTGTGTATCCGCTTCATTTTTTTCGTCTGTGGCAGTCCAGGAAAGAGTCCCAATGATATCGTCTGCTTCAAAACCCTCTATACCAAACTGGGGAATGTTTAACACTTCGACCACTTCTTTGGTTCTTTCAATCTGAGAGACAAGATCTTCATCCATGGGACCTCTATTCGCTTTGTATTCGTCGAAGGCAATCTTCCTAAAGGTAGGACCTTTGACGTCCCAGGCTACGGCCACATGAGTAGGCGACAATTTCTCCAAAACAGATAATAACAGCACCGAGAATCCATATACTGCTCCAACCAACTCACCTTTCGGCGTAGTCAAAGGAGGATAAGCGTGATACGCCCTATGAAGTAGGGCGTTCCCGTCAATCAGTACTAGTTTTCTCATCTTCGTCTAAAGAGGCTTTAGGTGATCCCATTATTTTCTCGAACGAATCTTGCTCTAATGTCTCAACTTTCATTAACTGCTCGACCACCTTATCCAAAGTCTTTCTTTGTTTTTTTAAAACAGTCTCAGCTGTAATGTAGGCAGCATCTACCAGCTTTTTAACTTCGGTATCTATCTTTGCCTGCATGTCCTCCGACACCCTTACTTGATCACCATAACTCATCCCCCAAATTCCAAGCTCTGTTGACTGACCTAGTGCCAGTGGACCAATATCACTCATTCCGAAATCTACAACCATCCTCCTAGCTAGTCGAGTGGCATTCTCGATATCATTGGCCGCTCCGGCAGTCAGTTCGTCGTAGACAACCTTCTCTGCTGCTCTACCTCCCAACATCATTGCCAACCGATCAATAAGCTCCGTTTTTGTAGTCTGATACTTATCCGTCTTAGGCCGAGAGAGAGTGAACCCGAGGGCCAATCCACGAGATACGATACTCACTCTTCTTACTGGATCATTTCCTGGTAGTAAATGACCTACCACCGCGTGACCGGCCTCGTGATAAGCAGTCATTTTTCTCTCCCGCGTGCTTTGCAATCTCTTCTTTTCTGGTCCAATTTCCACTTTCAGAGCAGCCTCCTCGATATCCTTCATTCCTATCTCCTTTCGAGCTTCACGGGCAGCTAATATTGCAGCCTCGTTTAGCATATTTTCCAAGTCTGCACCAGAGAAACCTACCGTTCTTTCTGAAACTCTATCCCAGCTCACTTCCTTCATAAAAGGCTTACCCTTTCTGTGGATTTCAATAATGGCTTTTCTACCGGCAATATCTGGTAAATCAAGATTTACCTTACGATCAAACCTTCCAGGTCTTAATAAAGCAGCATCAAGTACGTCTGGTCTATTAGTAGCTGCCACAACGATCACATTATCACTGGGTGTAAAGCCATCCATTTCAACCAGGATCTGATTCAAGGTCTGTTCTCTCTCATCGTGACCACTCATTCCTCCACCGGCACCCCTTGTCCGTCCGATGGCATCAATTTCATCAATAAATATTATCGATGGGGAAGCTTTCTTGGCAGTATCGAACAAATCTCTGACGCGGGAAGCACCCACGCCCACAAGCATCTCCATAAACTCTGATCCTGCCATTGAAAAGAAGGGGACACCCGCTTCTCCAGCAACGGCTCTAGCCAACAGAGTTTTCCCAACACCTGATGGTCCGGTCAACAGCACACCCTTAGGTGTTCTAGCTCCCAGATCTTTATATTTCTTTGGGTTTTTCAGGAAGTCCACCACTTCTTCTAGTTCCTTTTTCGCCTCATCTACTCCTGCGACATCTGTAAATTTAACTGATTGTTTACCTTTTGCAAATAATCTGGCTCTACTCTTTCCGATTCCGAAAACGTCTGCTCCTCCCCCCTGCCGTCTCATCAAGAAATACATTAATACTCCAAATCCAACTATCGGCAATGCTATCGAAATTATTGCCCAAAATGCCTTACTTATGCTTTGAGAGACTACTTCCACTCTGATCTTAGATTCATCAACTCCGGCTCTCTGCAAAGCCTCCATAAAACTAGAGCCCTCTTCCTTTCTGGATACTCCTAATCTTTGTACACCATTTTCGTCTTTAGGATAGAGAAGAATGAGCTCATCTCCCGTTACCTTTACCGATTCGACTAACCCGGATTTGATTTCAGAGATGGCTGTCGAGAGAGGAAGCTCGATCATCGTTCCGGTAGCACTGGCCAATAAAGAAATTAAACTGGGTAAAAAGAGGAAGAGAATCAGTATCCAGACGATAACCCTCCTAAAATTCATATTAAATCTCAATTCAATCTTGCGCTCGACTCCACCCTTTTTTATTGGATCTGATGTTTTTTCCGTATTCATATTGCCATCCTATCATAGCATGGCTGAGGCTAAAAGTGCCTTATCTGATCACAGTTCCGGGAACAACTTCATCTGACAAAAAGATCAACAAAGGACCTTCATCTCCATCAGACATGATCGTCATACCCTGGCTTTCTTCTTCTCCCATTTTTTTGGGTGCCAGGTTGACCACTACCGGCATTTTCTTACCCACCAAGTCCTCTGGTTTATACCATTTTCTTATCCCTGAAAACAATATTCTTTTCCCGATCTCATCTCCCAGATCCATTTCATATCGTATTAGCTTGTCACTCCATTCCGGAGCACTGGCCGCAGTCACCAATCCTGCCCTGATATCCAGCTTAGAAAAATCTTCATAATTGACATTGTCTTTCATGTTAGTTAAAACTCGTAATCTATTTTCATCGCCCTTTTAACGATTAGAAGAGTTTCGTTCGCCACCTTGTTTCCCCTGTCTACTCCATTGCGCAAGATTTGGTCAACTCTTGCCGGATCTTTCTCTAAAAGTGCTCTTCTTTCTCTCATTGGTGCCAAGACCTTGTTGATAGCCACGGCTAATTTTTGTTTCACTTCAACATCCCCTACTTGTCCATCCTTGTATCTTTTTTTCAGATCTTCCACCTCATCTTTATTATCATTAAACGCATCATGATAGGTAAAAACTGGATTACCCTCAACATGACCTGGATCGGTTGGTTTTAACCTCGTTGGATCGGTATACATCGACATAATCTTCTTGAGGACATCTTCTTCTGAATCGGCGAGATAAATCGCGTTTCCCAAACTCTTGCTCATCTTAAATTTACCGTCTAGTCCCACCAACCGGGGTTCCTCTCCCAACAAAGCTTCCGGCTCTACCAATGTCTCACCGTACAAACTATTAAATTTACGGACGATCTCCCTTGTTTGCTCTATCATTGGCAACTGATCTTCTCCTACTGGCACCAAATTTGCCCCAAAGGCAGTGATATCTGCAGCCTGAGAAACAGGATACATCGCGAACCCTGCTGGCACCGACTCACCAAAACCCTTCTGTTCAATTTCGCTTTTCACTGTTGGGTTACGTAACACCCTGTTTAGGCTCACCATATTTAAGTAAAAAATGGTCAGCTCAGCAATAGCACTAATCTTCGACTGAACAACGATCGTAGACTTCTCCGGATCAATACCGGCCGCCACATAATCCAGCACCAATCCTCGAACTGAATCTGCAACTATCTGAGGGTTCTCATAGTTATCGGTCAATGCTTGAACATCCGCAATCAACACAAATTGTTCGTATTCATCTTGCAACCTGACCCGATTTTTAAGGGATCCCAAATAATGTCCTAGGTGAAGACTGCCACTGGGGCGGTCACCTGTCAAAATTCTCTTCTTCATGAAGAAATTTTATCACTCCTTGAGCTTTAACAAAGCCGCACAATGCTTATGTTTCTCCCGACCGGCAACATCATCTGCCTTTTTCATCTCCGCCGCATTCACCCTGGTAAATCCCAGCTTCTCGTATATTTTTACATTCCAGAACAAAGTTAGAGCCGTCAGAGCCTCCCCTTGATCCACATAATTGTCGAATACATACTCAACCAGTTCCCTGGCTATCCCCATCTTACGATGATTATTATCTACCGAAAGCGATTGCAGATGGATTAATTTATCTCTTCTCTCAATAGTCACACACCCCACCATCCTTCCTTCCACCCAGTAAGTTACCCAACGCTCCCCATACTCGGCATACTTTGCCGACAGCTTTGCACCCTCAATCACCCCAATTATCTCTTTCCGGTAATCATTAAGCTCTACTTCCATCAATCCATCCTCTAATCCAAGTCTCTCGGGGGAAATTATTCTTTCTTTTTCCATTTGGCCCAGATTCTATCACATGCCTGACCAACGGATAATGTAGCAGGGGTGGGTATCGAACCCACTACCTGAGGTTTATGAATCCTCCGCTCTAACCATTTGAGCTACCCTGCCATCATGCATATTTTACCAGAAGTTGGGAGCCTGACAGCCACCCATGCTATAATACGAGTGTTCGTAAACATGCGGGGGGAAGGTAAGTATCTTGCAGGGCTCATAATCCTGCTTAACCGAGGGGCGGAGCCTCGGCCCCGCAACACTATCTGACAATCTTTAACCATTTTTCCCAGTTTTCCTCTGTCTCTCCTTCAGCCTCTCCAGATACCACCTCAACATCTTTTTCAGGCAGAACGACCACCGTCTCCCCGGGAAGTTGTAGATTCAACTTATCTCTCATCAACTTCTCCTTATAGTACTCGGTCTGGACTGCCATCATCTTACGTTTAAGCTCCAAATTCTCCTCCTTGACCTGAGTTAGCCTATTTTGAGATTCATCCACCCTCAAAAACCCCTTCCTTACCTTGGAAAAATCGTTGAATAAAGACCATATTAGCAGCCATATTAAAACCAAAAAGGCCAGCCTTATCCAGCTCTTTTTGTCCTTTGGTTCATGCCTGATTCTTACCCCTTGCATTTTAACCCTGTAGTGTTATAATAAGTGCCATAATATAAATAATCCATATGGACCAAGATAAACTCAACATCATCCAGGCCATCGAGGCTTTTAAGGGTCATCTAACCCAGCAAGGCAGGGCCTCTGCGACCATTTTAGCCTACTCTAAAGATATAGAGCAATTAGCTAACTTTATTGCTAAATCTGGAAAGACTTCTATTAAAGAATTCAAAAAAGAAGACATCGACGCTTTCAAAGCTGATCTCGCCAACAGTGGCTACACCACCAAATCGATTTCCCGCAAGATCAACTCGATCAAAGCTTTCTTCTCTTACATGCAAACCACCGGTAATATTACCGAAAACCCCGCTGTAAACGTTACCCACCCTAAATACGACATCAAACCTCCCCGCATCCTCACCAAACTTGAATACAGAGCTCTCCGTGATGCCTGTCGCGAAGATGTACGTATGGCTGCTATCGTTGAATTGCTTCTCCAAACTGGAATGCGCATCTCTGAGCTCGCCAACCTTAAGCTGAACGATCTCGACCTCTCTGCTGGTCAGATCACCATTCGCGCCTATGAATCACATCCTGAGCGCACTGTTCCTGTAAATACCCCCACTAAGGAGTCACTTGAGAAATATCTTACTTTCAGGCCCAAGAGTGTCAACACCTCGGTGTTCATTACTAAGACTGGCAATCCTTTCCTTATAAGAAACATTCGCTCCAACCTGGACAGATACTTCCGCATCGGTGGTATCGAAGGTGCCAAGGTCAATGACCTAAGACACACCTTTATCGCCCAGCAACTGGCTCAGGGAAGTCCTCTGGTCTACATCAGCAAGCTGGTTGGACACAAGAGACTGTCGACTACTGAGAAATACCTAGAATTCATTTCTGAGAAACCCAGCAAAGACAAGCCCAAGCTTGTTGATCTCTAAAGTAAATTTATCTACCGGTTAGTTTTTTCAAACTTTCCAACGTTGTCTGAGTCAAAAAATTCAGCACTTCGGAGAGTTTGTCTACTCCGCCAACAGCTAAAGAAAGCCACCCATTGGTATTTTTCCTTGAATCCTCAATAATCAGGAAGGCCGAACTGATATTGTTTATTTCCAGGACCTCTCCGGTCATCTCATCCTCTACCACGATCGTCACGGGATTACCCTTCTTGCCAATACCCAGGTCCCCGCTGATCATCATCTCTTTTGGCCAGGAATCTCCTCGAGCAAAATCGCTTAATTCTTCCGATGAATCTGACACCCTAAGCAATTTATCGTGTTTTTCTATTATTCTTTTTTTCCTCATTGTAGGCCGGCCAGGATTCGAACCTGGGACATCGAAGGTATAAGCTTCGCGCTCTAACCAGCTGAGCTACCGGCCCATGAACGTATATTATACCGCCCGGAGCTAGAGCTTGGCTCTTTTCTCGATCTCTGCTTCGACCTCCTCAATATCTGTTCCGTACTTCAGTCTAGACAGCTCCTTGATCATCCGCGCCACTTCAGGGCTGCCTTGAGCTCTTTCAGCCTTTAGATCTTTCATCACGTTCATTGAGAAAGGAGGTACCGGTGTCCCATTTACGATTGTTTTTACATAGATGTTTTGTGCTTCGATATTTGCCAAATCTTGCTCGTGGAATATCGGTTCAAACTCCTTAGATAAGATGCTTGCATCTTGCACACCCACACGGTAAGCCATTAAAGTACCTGTGTTTCCAAAAATGGCATCTCTAACCTGCTCATCAAGCTGGCTCACGAATTGGTTAGCCAATATCAGACCGACATTGTATTTACGAACCTCTGACAACATCTGAGCAAAGTCAGGAGTTGCAAAATTTTGGAACTCATCGACGTATAGGAAAAATGGCCTTCTTTGTTCTCTGGGGGTATCCTGCCTAGAAAGTGCGGCTGCTAAGATTTTTGGGACTAAAACCAACCCCAAAAAGTTAGCGTCTTCCTCTCCTAAAAGCCCTTTTGCCAACTTCAAGAAGACAATCTTCCCCTCATCCATAGCTGTCCTGAAGTTCAAAGTACTCTTTGCCTGACCAATAATGTTTCTCACCATTCTGTTGGTAACAAACCTGCCAAATTTAGAGGCAATATAGTCTAACGTTTCACTCTTATGGAAGTCGCTGGTTTGGGCAATCTGATCTGTCCAATATCTTCTTACAATCGGATCTTTCACCAGTGGTAATATCTCTTGGACGAATTTCTGATCCGTCAGTGCCCGATTCACTTCCACAAAAGTAGCTCCGGGAATGTAGGCCACTGTCAGCATTGCATTACGGATAGCATGTTCAAACCTGGGACCAACCATACCTGTCTTGTGCGGGTCATAAAGCTTGTACATCAGGTTAATGATTGAACTGGCAACAATGTTCATCTCATCAATACTTCCCACTTCAAGCAAGTTAAAACCGATTGGTCTATCTTTATCACTAGGATCAAAAAAGATTACGTCCTCGGCCCTTTCTGGTGGAACTAACTCAAGTAGCTCTTCAATACCCTCACCGTGGGGTTCCATGAAACACAGACCCTTCCCAGCTCTCATATCCTGGATGATCATTGACTTCAAGAGTTCAGTTTTACCGGTACCGGTTCGGCCAATGAGGTATGTATGCCTGAGACGATCTTGTTCACCAATGTAGATATTTCTCTCCTGACCTCTATAGAGAGATCGTCCCAACCACAAACCGGAAGATGGAAAACCGCCTGTTGCTGGGGCGCTCTTAGCCGTCAACCAGTACACGTGCGGTGTCTCTATCGTTTTATTGGGCAGATGCCACACAGTGGCCAGCTCATCCACCGACAAAACCGAATTATTTCCCCACATCGATTGATATCTATAGAGGAAGTCGACCATAAACATTTGTTTAAGTCGGATGGTTCGACTGGAAAAACCGTTTTGGTTCCCGGAAAATTGTGAAAATGTCCCTTTTAAGTTAGACAAATTAGCCTTCGCTTGACCCTCGGTAGGTGCTATGCTCACCAGCCTGACCGTAGTTAAATAACCAACTTTTGATGTTTTGTTGGTGATGGCCTCCATATCTTGAGGATTCATCTTAAACTTGGCTTTTTCTGGATTCGCCTCGTCTTTTTTTGTTTTTGATACGTAGCCCTCACCCGATTTGCTCCATTCTGATTCTGCCGGTGAGATGATGATTTGAATAGCAGCTGCTTCATTATCTCCAAATTTGGCCAATGCCGAAGTTATTGAAGCTAAAGAATCAACCGGCAAATCTTTGTAAGTCTTTATTGGTTTAAAACTATTATTCTTTAAAGCCAATTCTGCAAAAGCGACCTTGGCATCTTTGTAAAAGATATTGTATTCATCCACTTGCTTTACTCTTGTCCCCGGATATGTTCCGGCTACCATCTTTTCGATCAACTCCATATTATCCTTGTGACAAGAAATGTAAAAACGAATATCTTCTTTCTTTCCGACTATCTCCAGAGAAATATGTTGCTGGGCTTTAAATTTTTGCCAAAAACCACCTTTCTTTATCGAGAACAATGACGCGAACATTTGTTCTACAGCATCTATCTTAATCTCATTATCTTTCGGAACCGCGATTTCCAGCAGGACAAAGTTCATACTCACTACCTCTCTGTTGCTGTATTTAAGATATATAACGAACAGAGACCACGCTACTATCAGCAGCAACAAGATTATCCCCAGCACAATTATCAGGGTAAAAACATATTCTATCCAGTAATTAAGATCCATCATGTTTGCTGATTAGGCGGCAAATAAAAAACTCGGCCGGGATATTTTTTAATCATCATCACACACCATTCGGCCAACCACTTTATACCATCCACAATCTTGTGATGCATACCTTCTTCTATTTGGACCTGATTGAGCGGTAGAATTATTTTTGGTTTAGTCACGTCTGCTAACTGTGCAGATACCAGACTTCCCATATCTTGTTGTTGTTGAGCTACAGGCTGAGTAACTTGAACTTGTGATACCGACTGCACTTGTGCTTGAGTTTCCGCTTGTCTTTCAACTCTCTCAATATAGCCTTCCACCTCACGGATCGCAGTCTGATCTAAACCTGGGCGCTGTTCAATTTCCTTTCCGGGGATAGGCATACTTTAAATATACACTGAGTTTGACCTGCTGATCACCATTTTCCACTCAATAATCCAACCCTTTGATTGCCAATTTTCCTGAATCGTAAGGATGTTTGACCTTTTTCATCTCGGTCACTAAGTCGGCTGACTTGATCAATCCAACCCTCGCTCCTCGTCCAGTCAACACTATATGTGTCTCTCCTCTTTGTTTTATCACCGCTAGTACTTCTTTTTCGGTCAATAATCCCTCTTTAATTGCCTGAAGAGCTTCGTCCATTACCACCAAGGCGGGCTTAACATTTCTTTTCAATACATCTTTAACTAACTCAAGCGACTTTTTAGCTGATTGGTTATGACTAACTGGCGATGCCACATCTCTCACCCTACCTTTGTTGACCTTTGCCATTTTGACCCCGTTTATAATAGTCTCCGGTTCCTTGATAAAAAATCCCTCACCCGTCCAATACATTTCAAGCAGGTCTGGGAAAGCTTGATCTAAGCCCATCTCACTTATCTGCCATTCTCTGTTTTTAAACCACGATATCCATACCACAGGCTTCCCAATTAGCAACATCCTCAACATTACTCCTAAAGCAGCAGAAGTTTTCCCTTTTCCCTCTCCTGTAAAGAGATAAACCATTCCTTTTCCCATTTTCTTATCATAAACCAAAGCCATCCTATCACTCAACCTAAGAGAGTGACAATAAATTGTTACCGATAATATACATGACCTATGGGTTCTCATAATGCCATCCCGTTATGGGAAAAAACCACAAAAAGAATAACGACCGTACATACAAAAAACCACGATACATTGGAGAAAGGCGAGCGAAACCTACACCTAGCAGTGTCAACAAAAGACTGATAGTAAACAAGATTACCTAATATAATTAAATATCCCCTAAACATTTTTGTCAAGTTACTATTCAAACTACATCAAAAGCAATCAAAAGCCCTCTAAAAAGAGGGCTTTATTGTTTCAAAGACCTCTCAGCACTTACTTGCTCCACAAGAATAGCACTTCATACACCCCTCCTCCAGTACTAAAGATGCACTTCCACACTCGGGACACAGATCACCTCTCCTCTTCGTCAACGGCAGTGCTTGCTGCTGGCCGACACTCCCCACTACTTCCTCCTCGTGAGCCGCTTCTAGCCCACCTCCGTTGCCCTTTAAATAGTCTTTTAGCACCTTCGCCACTCCATCTGCCAAGCTTCTCACCCGATTACCTCCAAAACCCACCGACTCTGCTCCTCCAATTCCAGACAACTGGTCAATGACTGCTTCAGCCAAAGCTTTTGGCGGAAATTTGGATGGCACCCTGAGAGCCAGGGAAATTAAACGTCCCATCGCCTCAGCGTCTGCCATCACATGCGTTCCTGCTTTACCAACATTGATGAACACCTCAAACGGATTCCCCATTTCATCTGCGTTGATAACCACAAAAGCAGCTCCTACCGGAGTGTGAACTCTATATGTATTTCCTTGTAGTTTAATTGGACGAATTCTGAGATCGGCCATTGTCTCCACGACTTCTTCAGTAGTCATTACTTCATCCACCTCCGTGTCTTTTATATTTGTCTCCTTTGTCCCCACATTTAATACCTGAATACTTTTACTCCCATCTCGATAAATGGTGATTCCTTTACAACCCAATTCGTATGACATCAGATACGACCTGGCAACATCATCAACAGTTGCCTCGTTAGGCAAATTGATCGTCTTACTCACTGCATTGTCGGTAAATTCTTGCCAGGCAGATTGCATCTTCACATGCCACTCGGGAGTAATTTCATGAGAAGTGACCAGTATCTTTTGCCATTTCTCAGGAACCAGGCTAAGTCCGTGAACATTACCACTCTCCGCCACAGCACTTCCCAAGTCATCACTCCAAAAACCTTCTCTGACAGCTACTTCCTTAAATGCAGGGTCAACAAAGAACATTTCTCTGTTTAGCGACTCGTCTTTGACCATGTGCTTATATGCCAAAGCAAATACTGGCTCACAACCACCTGAAGTATTGGCAATTATTCCTATGGTTCCTGTTGGAGCGATAGTGGTAATCGCGCTATTTCTAATTTTCTTTCCGTCTTTGAAGATACTTTCTTTCCATAAGGGAAAAGCACCTCTTTCCTCTGCTAAAAACTCACTCTCTTCGTGTGCGGTATCGTTGATCGTCTTCATTACTTTCCGAGCCAAAACTAAAGCCTCTTCACTGTTATATGCAATTCCTAACAGGTAAAGCATATCGGCCCAACCACCGATGCCCAGACCAATTCTTCTGATCGATCTCACGGTATCCCAAATTTGTTTTAGAGGATAAGGATTTACTTCAATCACATCATCTAAAAATCTTACTGAAAGTCTGACAGTTTCCTTCAATCCCTCCCAATCGATTTCTTGTTTACCTCCGCTCTCTTTTACAAAATAATTTAGAAAAATGCTTCCCAAATTACACGAATCATATGGGTATAGAGGCTGTTCTCCACACGGATTAGTACTCTCAACTGGACCCATACTTGGTACGGGGTTGGCTGGACCATCGTTTATCTTATCGATAAAGACCATCCCTGGGTCTCCAGACTTCCAGGCGCACTCACAAATTAGGTCAAAGATTTCCCTTGCGTTTTCTTGTCTTATGACCCTGCCAGTGTGAGGCTCAATTATGTCGTAATCCGTATCGTCGACCACTGCTTTCATAAACTTATCGGTTGCCGCCACAGAAATATTGAAGTTTGTTATCCCTCCATCTATCTTGCAAGTTATAAATTCCCTCACATCCGGATGATCGACTCTCAATATACCCATATTCGCCCCTCTCCTGGTACCTCCCTGCTTGATCTGTTGAGTGGCTTCGTTATAGACCTTCATAAAACTAACTGGACCTGACGCCACCCCCCTACTCTTTCTGACCATTGACCCCTTTTGTCTCAAGCGGGAAAACGAAAATCCGGTTCCTCCCCCTGATTGATGAATGATCGCTTGATTTTTGAGAGATTCAAAAATTCCATCAATGGAGTCTTCTACCGGCAACACGAAACATCCTGAGTACTGGAGACCATTCTCCTTGCCTGCATTCATCAGTGTTGGTGAGTTTGGCAGAAATTTTCTCGATCCCAATAACGAGTAGAATCTTTTTGCCATCTCCATTACTTGCTCTTTATCTGCTCCCCACCTCACCTCTGCTGCAGCGATAGCCCAAGCCACTCTCCAGACAAGCTCATCCGGAGTTTCAGTCAACACTCCATCGCCGTCTTTATCTAGATATCTCTCCTTCAATACTTTTACAGCCTGTTCAGACCAGTCGCCTGTCGGCAGATCATCGGGCATCTTCGGCATAGATCCAAGCTTACTATTAATACCCTTCATAACCTGTTCGTAATTTTCTTCCTCAGACTCTCTCTTTGTACTCATGCTTTTATATATAGATTGGGAAACTACCATTTTTGTTGATTAATTACTAACTTAATGGGCACCGATAAATAAACGAAATTGATTTGCATCGTTAAAATCCATATAAACACTTGCAAACCTCATAAAGGCCAACTCGTCAAGCTTTTTCAAACGATTCAGAACCATTTTTCCTATATCCGATGACTTAATCTGGGTAGTCCTGCGTTTTAAAAGTTTCATCTCAATCTCGTCCACTAAATTTTCAATTCTCTCCTCATTTACTGCCCGTTTGTAGCATGCCTTCCTTACACCCTTTATTAATTTCTCTCTGTCATAGTCCTCAAGTCGACCATCCTTTTTTATTACTTTAAGATCGAGGTTCACCACTTTTTCATGAGTTGTAAATCTTTTGCTACATTTTTTGCATTCTCGTCTACGACGTATCCCGTCGGAACCAGGCAAACCTCTGCTTTCGAGTACCGCCGTGTCGTTATTTGTACAGTAAGGACAATTCATTTCAATATCTAGTGTTTCCATCCATCTTCATACACTACCCCTAGCATTGCAACTATCACTCTTAATATCAAAACACCTCATTAAGCCTAATCTCCGCAAAAACTTCTCCAATTAGGCACGTTTACTTCTATATACAAACCAAGTGTCTTATAGTACAATACCCAAAACTTATCTCGCACCTTAATGAATTGGAGGAACTGTCATGGATGATAATTGGCTTGATGAAGTCCTTAATGCAGCCGCCAGCACGGTAGCGGAACGCACATCCGCGAACATTAAGAAAGATGAATTCAGGACTGAGCTTAGGAGCCACCTCGAAGCGTTGATTTATCTACCTTTCCCCCCTGCCATCGCTTCGATCCTCGAGGACTTAAAACGTCAGGGGTATCACAGAGTGGACGAACGTGTCTACCCGGCAAGAGACCGCAAGGACCCATTGGCTGTTGGACTCACAGACGACTACTTCCTTGCTGGCACTAAAAACCTAGTTGTCTGGAAAACAATCGCCAGGCGCGTGGCCGTTTGGCCGGAACCAAGGCTTGTGAGCTCGAAGGATAAGAACTTGGTTATTGCCGTCGATATTGTCCCCGTAGATCCTGAGTCAGCCATCTTCAAAGTGACAATAAGTGGGGTAAAAATCGAAGGCTATAACCCAGAAGACTTTGATCTAGGACAACTCCGCCGACTGGTCTCCGAAAATATCAAGAAAAATTGTTTGTTACCTCGTCGAAGAGAATAATTCCCTACTCCCCCCACCGGGGGAGTTTTTTTGGCTAACCCAAGATCGCCAAATTTAGTCCGATCCTGGCGATCATCCCTCCCGCTACGTTCCCTGTCTTTTGTCTTATCCACGAATGAATCATTGTTGTGGAAAACGCCAGTAAGAATACTCCAAGAGTCGCGATGGGTGACAATCTATATACAAAGGTCGCAATAGGTAGTCTCATTACCCCCGCCATCGATCCCGTAAGAATCAGGTTCCACCAACTTCCCTTTGCATATCTTTCCAGATATCCGGAAATAAATCCGCTAAATGTAAGCTCTTCTACAATCGCAGTTGCTACCGCTATTCCAATAACTTGCCAACTTATGTCTGGGACTCTCAACTGACTGAAAATTAACCAATATACCAAAGCAATTCCCAAGCCCCAACTACTGGTTTCTATCCAAGTATTCTCAAACATCTCCACCCTCTTCTTAATAGCTAAATTCCACCAAAATATTGGTACCAGCCAGATCATCGGCTTGAACCACAACTCTTCTACTACATCAGGTAACTTGATGAAGTAACGAAAACTACCCCAGGAAAAAAATAAATATATGAAGTAAATCCACAGCCTGCTCACAACTCAATCGTACCATACAGGTTATAATGGTTTATATGGCCATAACTCGAAAACAGGCAATGAAGGCCATCGAGAAAAAAATTAAATCTCTTCGTTCCGGGGATAAACGGCGCTTCATTATCCCTGCTCTTTTGGTGGTTACTGGACTAACCTCTATCTATTTGTTTTTTCTCCTTAAAGATATTCCCGGTCCGGCAAGCTTAACCAAGAATCCTGCTCCGATAAGTACCAAGATTCTAGATCGTAACGGAAAACTTCTTTACGAGGTTTACACAGATTACCGTCGCACCCCCGTCTCTTCGAAAGACATCAATGATTTTGCAAAGCAGGCAACAGTCGCCATTGAAGATAAGAATTTCTACCGCCACCATGGACTGGATTCAGTTGCGATAATGAGAGCTGCTTTCAAGACAGTCACCGGTCAGAGGCTTGAGGGTGGCTCAACTATCACTCAGCAATTGGTCAAAAACGCCCTCCTCTATGATCCCAGCCGCACTATCGGCAGAAAAATAAAAGAGGCCATTCTCGCACTGGCCACGGAAGTGGTTTATTCCAAAGAAGAGATCCTAGAACTCTATCTCAACCACGCTCCATATGGAGGTACCACTTACGGAATTGAGACAGCTGCTCAAACATATTTTGGTAAAAAAGCGAGCGAGCTTTCCCTCGCCGAATCGGCTCTTTTAGCCGGGCTTCCTCAATCTCCTACTCGCTATTCACCTTTCGGAGCCAAACCGGAGCTTGCATATAACCGTCAGAAAGAAGTCCTAAGACGCATGGTTGAAGATGGCTATATCACCAAGGAGCAGTCGGAGCAAGCCGCAGTAGAAAAACTAAATTTTTTAACAAAAAATGTTCAAATCAACGCACCTCATTTTTCCCTTACAGTCCGAGATCAGTTAGTTCAAAAATACGGGGAAGATACGGTCAATCTTGGTGGTCTAAACGTCACTACTACCCTTGATCTCGATCTGCAAAAAATCTTTGAAGCTTCACTCTCTGCAGAAATGAAAAGGATTGAACGTTTGAAAATAAGTAACGGTGCTGCCATGGTGACCAACCCTGCCACTGGAGAAATCATTGCCATGATTGGATCTAAAGACTACTTTAACGAAGAAATCGATGGACAGGTGAACATCACCACCTCACTCAGACAGCCTGGATCATCCATAAAACCGGTAAACTATGTAGTTGGGCTGTTAAGGGGGTGGACTGCAGGGACAATGTTCCTCGATGTTCCCACCTGTTTTAATGTCGCGGGTCAAAAACAATATTGCCCGAAGAACTACGATAACACTTTCCGCGGACCCGTCTCAATGCGCCAATCCCTCAGCAATTCACTCAATATTCCGGCGGTAAAAATGCTCGCCCTGAATGGCCTTGAATCATTTATTTCAACAGCTTCGGCAATGGGAATTACCTCCTGGAAAAATCCTGATCTCTATGGACTCTCTCTGACTCTCGGAGGCGGTGAGGTAACAATGTATGACATGGCCACAGCTTTTGGCACCTTTGCTAACAAAGGTGTTACTGTTCCGTTAACCTCAATTCTTAAAGTAGAAACTTACGACGGGCATCTTCTCGAAGAATTTTCGGCTGAAAACACCGAAAACCTCACTGGCATTCTCCCTCGCAATTGGCAACAATTTTGGAATGGGAATGAATTAGTTCAAACAAATCCCAATGAACCTAGGGTCACCCTACCGGAAGAGGTGGCTTTCATTATTTCCGATATTATTGCCGACAACGGTGCCCGTTCAGCCGCTTTCGGAGCTAGATCAGAATTGGTGATCCCCGGACATACTGTCTCGGTAAAAACAGGCACCACCAACGACTTAAAAGACAACTGGACCATCGGCTACACGGCCGATTACTTAGTCGCCACCTGGGTCGGCAACAACGATAATACATCCATGAGTTATGTTGCCTCAGGCGTTACAGGGGCTTCTCCTATCTGGAACGACATCATGAGAGTGCTTTTGAAAGATACAAAAGACAAACCCCTAGTTAAGCCGGAAGGTATCACTGATATGCAGGTATGTAACCTCACCGGGCTCCTGGCTACGGTTGAAAATGGCTGTGAATCGCATTCGGAATATTTCATCAACGGTATTCTTCCCATTGGACACGACAGAGCTCCTACGAGAAAACAGGTTTGGGTCAGAAGATCTGATAAATACCCCATCCTTCCCGGTGACGAAACCATAGACCGTGACCTCGAGGAACACACCGTAGTTTCCGATCCTTTCACTAAAGATTTTTGCCTTGACTGCACCTATCCCGTAAACGACAAAGGAAGTATTCAATGGCCGCAAACGAACGTTAATTACAATCCGTTCCAATTTACCTCCATTACCCGTTTCAACTTCCTCCCCACACCGACCCCCTAAGAAATTATGCTTAAGAAAATACTTCTCTTTTTTCTGACCATCGGAATTGTTGTTACTGCCGTAACACTTTATTCCCTCTGGCAATACAGCCTTCCCCTAGTCAGCCCTTTGGCACTGATCGAAAATTACATCGCCCCTCCTAAACCAACGGACAAAATCGTTTATGGATTCTTCCCTTACTGGAACTTAAAACACGCCGAAAATCTCCATATCAAAGACCTCACTCACTTTGCTTACTTTAGCTTAAGCCTTAACGAGGACGGCTCAGCTCAAAAGAAAGTAAATTCAATAGAACTGGAGCCGGGATGGAACAAGCTTAACTCCTCGTCCTTGGATAAGATCCTCTACCAGGTCAGACTTCTCAATCAAAAAACTATCCTGACCGTAACTGCAATGGAGCCGGAAATAATCGCGGGAATCCTAAACTCATCAACGAACCAAGAGACCGCCTTAAACTCAATCCTCCAGATATTTATCGACAAACGGTTCGATGGCATCAACATTGACTTTGAATCTATAAGTTCACCGGACAAAGCTACTAAAGACAACTTTACCCTCTTCATCAGTAAGCTAAGAACTCGCTGCCGAACGATCAAACCTAATTGTGAAGTGGATATCGACATCTTCGCTGATTCTGCCAGAAGGAACCGCCTCTACGACCTGGCATCTCTCAGTCCGATTGTCGACCACTTTATCGTCATGACCTATGACTATTACCGGAAGGCTTCATCACAAGCAGGTCCCATCGCTCCATTGAGAGGGGCTTGCCCAAAACCATCGGGTTTTTCCGAACTCATGGATCCTCCGGAAGGTTGCCTTGAACAAGATGTCACCACCAATCTGTCCGAGATCACGGCCATTGTACCGCCCCAAAAAATCATTCTCGGGGTTCCCTTTTACGGATACGAATGGCAGACCACTTCCACCGAATTTCTTGCTAACACCTACGCCGGCACTGGAGCACTTGCCTCCTACCAAAGGGTAAGAGATTTATTTTCTGATACCACCATCAGCTCACTTTCCGCCACTTGGTCATCAACCACCATGAGTCCATATTTGACCTACGAGATTGATGACGAAACCCGTCAGATCCATTATGAAGATCCCAGATCGCTCGAGTTGAAAATTAAACTCATTAATTCAGCCAACCTCGGAGGGGTCGCTATTTGGGCTCTTGGCTATGAAGTTCCCTATCTCGATATCTGGCAACCAATTGCTGATTACCTCCGCAACCAATAACTGAAGATTCCTCTACCTTTTTTGATCATTCGGATTTAGAATATATCTAGAGCGGACAGCTGCCCCTTTCAAAATCGTAATTTCAGAATGACCAAACACAGGCCTAAGTTTAATTTATTAAATTCCGTTCTTAAAAACCTTGGCCTGCCTTTTTTCCGACTGACGATACTCTCCGTCACTTTTGCTGGGTTCCTTATCCTCCTCATATCACGTCTCATCGGCAAAATATTTTCGATAAGAATTTCTTTCCCCAAACTTTCAAAAAGAAAAAGTGTTTCTCTAAAAAAGTATAAGCTCCCCCGATTGCGACTTCCGCAAATAGCTCTTCCACAATTAAGTCTTCGTGTGTCTGTAGTTCTTTGTACCCTTATCATCTCCTCAGTGATTTTTTATAACGAAATAATCATCGATTTACCCAACCCTCACTCACTAAGAAATTTCCCGGATAAGCTCACCACCCAAATTGTTGATCGTCATGGCAAGTTACTTTATAAAATTTACGAAGATGAAAATCGCACTCTCATCAAACTTAATGATCTTCCACCCCATATCAAAAACGCCTTCCTCACTGCTGAGGATAAAGACTTTTATCACCACAAAGGTTTCTCTCCCGTAGGGCTTGTCAGGGCGGTCTATAAAAACTTTACCAAAGATCGTCTGGAGGGAGGCTCTACCATCACCCAACAATTGATAAAGAACACCCTGCTCACAAACGAGAAAACAATCACCCGGAAAATCAAGGAACTCATCCTTGCTTTTCAAGTCGAAAATATTTTCACCAAAGACGAAATTTTCGAAATGTATCTTAACCAAGTTGGTTTTGGTGGTACAGCATACGGCATCCAGGAAGCATCAATGCAGTACTTTAACATCGATGCAAAAGACCTCAACATTGCACAGGCATCATTTTTAGCTGGTCTTCCACAAGCTCCCAGTAAATACTCACCTTACGGGGAAAATCCTGAACTTGCCTATACTAGACAAAAACAAGTTCTCCATCAAATGGTCAAAAACGGCTTTTTAAGTGTTGACGAACTGGATTTAGCCCTCACCGTGAAGCTTGAGTTTAGCTCGGCAAAAACAGAGATAAATGCCCCGCACTTCGTCATGTTCGTAAAAGATATCCTGACTTCACAACTGGGAGAAAATATCGTCAACCACGGAGGGTTGATTGTTACCACGACTCTGGATCTGGAGTTGCAGAACCTAGCCCAAAAAGCAGTTACAGAAGAGGTATCCAAGTTAAAGAATTTTAATGTCTCAAACGGAGCAGCTTTGGTAACCAATCCACAGACGGGGGAAATCCTGGCAATGGTAGGTTCCAAAGATTATTTTAATCTAAATGAAGATGGCCAGGTCAACCTGACTACCTCACTCAGACAGCCAGGTTCATCTATAAAGCCGATTAACTATGCCCTTGCATTCGAGAAGGGTCTGCGCCCCTCTTCCACCATCGAAGATAAACCCATCTCTTTCAACCTTGTTGGTCAAGGACCTTGGGTACCAAAAAATTACGACGGCCGCTTCCATGGGACCATATCCTTAAGGCAGGCTCTTGGTAGTTCATACAATATTCCCTCAATCATGCTTCTATCCCAGAATGGCATCCAAAATTTTGCCAACCTTGCTCAATCTATGGGAATAACTACTTGGAATGAACCAGAAAGGTACGGCTTGTCTATGGCCCTTGGAAGTCTTGAGGTAAAAATGACCGACCTTGCTACTGCTTACTCTACCTTCGCTAACAAAGGCATAGCCACCCCTCTCAAATCAATCATTTCGGTGAAAACCCGAGAGAGTAAGGATTTATTTCTCGCTAGCTGCCCAATGCAAATGATCGCTGATCCGGAAAGCGCCACTGCTTTAGCCACTGACCAAAGCTGTTCAAAGAAACGGGCTGTCTCTCCTTTAACAGCCTACTTGATAACTGACGTACTTTCGGACAACTCAGCTCGTACACCTGCCTTCGGCTTCAACTCTGTCTTAAATATCAAACCCGCTAAAGTTGCAGTTAAAACAGGTACCAGCAATGATCTCCGTGACAACTGGACAATTGGTTACACCGATACTTTTCTGGTCGCCTCCTGGGTTGGTAATAACAACAACGAACCTATGTCCCGCGTCGCCTCTGGCATCACCGGAGCCTCACCCATCTGGGCCAAGATTTTCAACCAGATTATTGAAAAATATCCCCAACCGAAAGAGATTGCCAAGCCGGACAATTTAATTTCGGTCCCAATCTGCACCCTCACCGGCACCCTCACCTGCGATGGTTGTCCCACCAGAAACGAATACTTCGTCAAGGGAACAGAACCAAAAGTTTCTTGCAATCCACAACTCGTCAAGACCATTCTCGAATCAAGA
>CAZYOB010000003.1:0-15625 GCA_964648275.1 uncultured Pseudomonadales bacterium | reverse complement strand
AAGAAAGCCAACAACTTCCCCTACCCCCCAAATTCTCTAAATCCTACATATCAACTTCCGAATACCCTTTCCATCCGGGTATTTCGATCTTCCATTCAGCTCCTGACTTAATTCCGGAAATCTTTGGCCAAAAATAAAAAGCCATGGTGATCGCAAACACCACCAGAAAAAGTATCAAAACAGCTCTTCTGTCTCTAATTCTTTCTTCCTTGGATTTTCTTTTTTTCTCACGTTTTTTCTTAGGCGGGTCCCCTCCAACATTCTCATCTTGCTCTTCTGGAACTATTTTGTCTATGTCCTCCATAATCAATCTATCTTACTTTCCCATACCGAGACATTTACTAAGCATGCTGGTTGCCTTCCCGCTAAAGCATCCATCAAATTCTCTACCACCAGCCTTGCCATAGCCATTCTGGCTTCTATTGTCGCCGATGCAATATGAGGTGTTAACACTGTATTTGGTAATGATCGTAGAGCCTCAGGGACCCCGGATTCATCCTCAAACACATCCAAGCCTGCACCGGCAATCCATTTCTCATTTAATGACTTGATCAAAGCTTCTTCATCTACTATCGGACCCCTGGCAGTATTAATTAAAATTGCCGTCTTCTTCATCAACTTTAATTGCGTCTCACCTATCATATGCCTGGTTTCCTCTGTTAAAGGTACGGAGAGACTCACTACATCAGACTGTTCCAATAGTTGTTCCAATGTGTGATAGACAACACCATATTCTTCTTCGAACTCTTCATCCCTGTGCCGATTAAAGTAAATCACCTTCATTCCCAAAGCAATGGACATCCTTGCCGTCCATCTACCGATTCTCCCCAAACCTGCAATTCCCATCACCTTGTCCCTCAGCCCGGTTCCGACTAACAAATCTGGTTCCCATCCATGATATTTTCCACTTCTGACGAATCTATCTCCTTCAGAAATTCTTTTTAATAAACTAATCGCCAACCCGATAACATGTTCTGCAACAGACTCGGTTAATACACCTGGAGTGTTAGTCACACAGATTCCTCTTTTGGTTGCCGCCTCCACATCAATATTGTCATAACCAACTGCGTAGTTACTAATCACCTTAAGATTATTACCTGCCACGTCCATCACTTCCGCATCAATTTTTTCCGTTAATAGTGATATTATTCCCGTCACTCCTTTAACCTTCTCCAAAAGATCCGTCCTGGAAATGTCTTTCTCTGGCCAAACCTCTACCTCATAGTCCTTCGCCAACCTCTCGGAAAATTTTCCCGGAAGCTTATGAGTCACAAAAATCTTCGGCTTATCCATACATTCATTTAATCACATCTAAAACTAAAATCTTTCCTCAATCGTTTTCAGCTGCCTTATTAGTTTCTTTTCCATCTCCTTTTCATTTAGCAACCCTTCTTTTGCACCTAACCTGGTCACCTCTGCTCCTCCGTTAGCTAACCCCATCTTCAATATTTCCTCTAAACTTTTTTCTTTTAAAATTCCGGCCACAGCACCACTTACAAATGCGTCACCAGCACCCGTATCATCCACCGACTTATTCGGGAAAGCAGTCATCTTTACCCATCTGTTCTCCGACAATATATTCGCTCCTCTTTTACCATCCGTCACTGCCACCAAAGAGGAATTGGTCTCAAAAAATTTCCTCATAATCTCTTTCTCATCATCAAAGCTGACCCCCCAAAGATTACTTGCCTCCATCCGGTTAACATTAAAAAAATCGAATCTTGGTATTAACTTCTTTAATCTTTCCTTGTGTTCCAACTCTCTTTTACCGGGATTTACCCCAATTCCGATCTTGTGCTCTTTTGCATAACCAACCAAGTCTTCTAGTAACTCGATTTGACCACCCAAAGAACTTACCTGAATCCAGTCGCACTTCTCAAGTAGTTTCCAGTCGATTCTCTCTCCTTCTATTTCACTGCTTTCTCCTCGATATGTCACGATCGACCTACCACCGTCTTCCGCCACCAGCACCACTGACAGCCCAGTTTTTCCGCCTCCCCTTTGAATCATTTCCAATCCCACCCCCTCGCGATCGAGCTTATTAATTACCAACTCTGCTAAGTCATCATCTCCCAGTCGTGTGATAACTTTCACAGATTCTCCAAGCCTTTTTAATCCCACAGCAACATTGGTTCCACCCCCTCCTACGGAGAGTACTCCATCTTGAGCTTCCAGTTTCCCGCCTAACATCTCGCATATCGCTTCTCCCCCGGGGAGATTGTGCCCCTTTACCACCCTTAAACTACTGGACTTGAGTGTCACGTCGATTACTGCTGCCCCGATTGTCACCACTTTCTTCATCACCTTCAATGATACATTAACCATCCTGCTAAAATGACCCTATGAAATTATTTAGATTATTAAGACCTAAAAATGGCAAAGAGATTCCTTTCCTGGTAATGATTAGCTTTCTGGGTACTTTCGGGATTTCCCGTGCCTTTACCTACTTATTTCCCTGGTTATTCGTCCAGGTTAGGACCGTCCACGTCCATCATTTTGCTTACGGGATTTTTCTCCTTGCCATAGTCGGTTATGTTCTTCTGACACAACCGAGATCCCCCAGTACTCGTCTTAAGCTTGCACTGCTTTATGGAATTGCACTTGGATTGGCCTTCGACGAATTCGCCATGTGGATACAGTTGGAAGATGCCTATTGGGACAGAAACAACTTCGATGCCATCCTTATAGTCAGTTTGATCCTGGCTAACATTGTTTATTTCGATGACTTCTGGCGCAAATGGGGATACAGACTTCAGTCATTCTTCCGTCGCATTTTTTCCTGAAGACTATTTCCCGTAGACTAGCTCGGCCAACCTTCTCGAAACTTCACTCGGATCTTCATCCTGCCACACATTCCTTCCTACTGCAATTCCTCTGGCTCCGGCATCGACCGCTCCTCTAACCTCTGCTTCCAAAGAAAGCCAGTCGGTTTTATCTCCACCTGACATTAGGACACCGGTTTTCCCCGCAGCTTTTACTACCCATTCAAAACTTTCCCTATCTCCCGTATATGGGACCTTAACCAAATCTGCGTTTAACTCCATCCCTAATCTTGCCCCATAAGCCACAACATCCCTTTCTTTTTCCTTGCCCTCGACTTTTATTCCCCGAGGATACATCCAGGCGATCACTAATAACCCTTTGCCGTGAGCTTCGTCTTCAATCCGAGAAAACTCCCGCATCATTTCTTCCTCGTGCTCTGACCCAACATAGATCGTATAACCTACACCCACTGCCCCCAACTGGATTGCCTTATCTACTGTACAAAGTTGCAGCGACAATGGTTCTTCACCCTGGAAAGATGTTTTTCCGTTCAACTTCAAGATCAATGGGACTCCCGAATCCTTCTCGTAGTATTTTGCCGCCACCCCTTCCTGGAAGATGACTCCCGTAAAGTAACCACTCTTGGCAATGTTCATGATGTAAGCAGGGTCCACACTCTTATCGTCAAAATCCGTGGGGCCATGCTCGAATCCTTGATCGTATGCCAACAACATTATTCTGCCGTCGCGTTCAATTATTTTTGTATCTACCATAAAAAAATCATACCAGTTTCCGAGTCGCTCTCACCACCCCATCTTTATCCAAACCATATTTCGTCATTAATTCATCTGAGTCACCGCTTTCTCCAAAGGCATCATTCATTCCTAATCTCAACATTTTTGTTGGTGCCTGTTCGGCCAACACCTCCGCCACCGCACCACCCAAACCGCCGTTAACTTGATGCTCCTCAATCGTCAGCACTTTCCCGGTTTTTTTGGCGCTTCTAATCAGTGCATCGGCATCTAGTGGTTTGATCGTGTGCATATTGATGACCTCAATATCGATTTCCTCTTTTAACTCCTCAGCCGCCATCAATGCCGAATACAACACTGGCCCGCAACCAACTATTGTCAACTGTTTACCAGTCCGTAAAACCTGAGCCTTGCCAATTTCAAATGGCGTACTTCTGTTGGTAAACATCGCTGTTTTCGATCTGGTTAATCTTAAATATGCCGGGCCTTTATAGTCAGCTAGCGCTAAAGTTGCCTTCTTTGTTTGTTCTGCGTCACAAGGAACGACCACTATCATATTAGGCAGTACCCTCATCATGGCTATATCTTCCATCGCCTGATGCGTAGCTCCATCCGGACCCACGCTAATACCTGCATGCCCCCCGACAATCTTTACGTTTGAATGAGTATAGGCGACAGACACCCTGATCTGATCCCAACTTCTTCCGGGAGAAAACACGGCATATGAAGCCGCAAAGGGAATAAACCCTTCCAGTGCTAACCCTGCTGCAATTCCGATCATATTTTGCTCAGCTACCCCGACCTCAATGTATCTATCCGGATACGCCTTTGAAAACCCCTCAACCCTAACACTTTCTCGCAAATCAGCGCACAGAGCTACTACTTTTTCGTTTCTTTTCCCCAAATCCAACAATCCCTCACCGAATCCGTCTCTGACGGCTTTCATCTCTACTGTCTCAAGATCATCAACCAAGTACTTCATTTTGTCCTCCCCCTGTAAGTTCCATCAAAGCCTCAATCGCTTGATCCTTATTTGGTGGAATGCCATGCCATAAATAATTCTTTTCCATAAAACTAACGCCCTTTCCGGGAGTAGTATTCATAATCACCGCCTTGGGCTGATCCGGATACATTCTCGCCCAAGGAAAAATACTACCTATCTCTTCAAAATTGTGTCCATCTATCTCTTTTACTCTCAGTCCGAATGCTTCTAATTTTTTACCTACACTCTCAATTGGCATCACGTCCGACACATTCCCACTTATCTGAATTTCATTCCGATCGATAATAAAAATTAAATTCCCCAATTTATATTTTGCTGCACTCATATACGCCTCCCAGGTTTGCCCCTCGTCCATCTCCCCATCACTTCCTACACAGATCACTCTATGTTTCTGCTTCTTCATTCTCGCCGCTATTGCCATTCCCACCGCAATACTTACACCCTGACCCAAGGGACCACCGGTATTCTCTACACCGGGTAACTGATCGTGAGCCAACTTTCTTCCTCCGTTATATTCAATATGTCTCACTACATGTCCCTGCAACCTACTACCCAACTTTCTCAAAGTTGACAACTCTTCAAGAGGAAAGAAACCGGCCATACCCAGGCAAGAATATAAAACAGGTGCGTAATGACCACAAGAAAGCACCACCCTATCCCTATCCTCCCACGTTGGATCATCTCTTCGTACTTTGACTTCCCCACCAAAGTACAAATAAGTAAACAAATCGGCACTTCCCATCGCACCGGCAGTATGACCAGATCCAGCGAAAGCCAACATTTTAATAATGTTTTTTCTCACCTCAAGAGCAACATCAGGCAAATTAACCCGGGGCATTAATTAATCTTACCAATAAACAACCTCAATGCTCAATAAAAGCTCCTTCACCACTACTGTCTTCCATTACCGGATCCTCTGTCTCATCTTGAATTCCCTTGTCAAATTCCTCCAAGAATTCCACCACCATTTCCGGTGTCGTGGCAATTCGATACACTTTCAGTGCACCGGGTCTGTCACCAATCTTCATATTAGCCACCAACGTTTCCATTATTGGAAACCAAAAATCTCCGTAAAGGATCAATGGTTTGTGGTGACCAAAGTAAAGATAAGCCAACCCCCAAGCCATGCCGAATTCGGATAAAGTCCCTGTCCCGCCATTAAAGATTACATATGCTTGGCCAAGTTCCAACAACTTCATCGTCCTATCCACGTAGTTATTCATGATCACCTCTTTATCTGCCTTATTCTGAGGATCTTTCCCTTCAAAATTTTCAATATGCTTCGGATAGAAAGTGGCCACGGATACTTCACCTCCACCTTCATGAGCTCCCTCGGTCGCCGCTCTCATCACTCCCGGTCCACCACCATTTACTATCTCGACCCCTTTCTCTGCCAGTACCCGTGCCACCTCTTTGGCCTCCTGATAAAGTGGATTCTCAGGCTGACAATCCGCAAAACCGAAAATAGTGATTGATCTTAAATTTTTAAATGCCATGCTTCAATATAACTTCTAATGACTTAAGTGCTCAAGCTTCAATAATTCCTCGGCCACATTCTGAGCACTCATCAGATGGCTTCCTACCACAAACTCCATTTTTAAGAATGATCTATCCAATTCTTCCTCAGCCATTTCCTCTGACCATTCTGCTGCAAAACATCTCTTAATAGCTACCTCATCCAACCCCCCATCAATGATAATTTTTACTCTCTTGCTCATCTTTCTCACTTCCTTGATCTTGGACAGTACTCGTTCATCGAACTCCTGACCCTGATCACCGGCCTTAACACTCATCAATAACACGCCATCCAGGTCGTCAATATACTCGGATAACTTTGTCAATGGAGTCTCGATATCATAAGCCAACCCCGCTCTCATCCCTGCCATCTGGGCATCGGCAATAAATTTGACAGGATCTTCCATTTTTTCTACCTGACCATATACACCGGCAATCCCAGCTACGGCGCATTTCTCGATCCAGCCTTCCGGCTTCTCCACCATCAAGTGGGCATCAAACTCCACAATGGTATCAACATTCATTAGGATTTCAGGACCGACCGTTTCGGCTGGCGCGAACTTCCCATCGATTATGTCAAACTGAACTCTCTTCACTTCTCCCCAGACCCTTTTGAGTTGTTCCTCAAAAGAGGTGACATCTTTAGCCAATATTGCGGGTACGATCGTTACCATACTAGATTAGTTCTAATTTTTTAATTCTTCTCAAATACTTTTCCTCTTCGCTAAACTCCTCGCTCAAAAATGCTCTTACCATCTCTAATGCCTGCTCCCTGGTAACATAATCTGCAGGAATAGATAAGACGTTAATATCGTCATCGGACCTGCCTTTACGTGTCGCTTCAGTGTTAAACCCAATTCCACACCTTACCTCCCTATACCTATTTGCTACGATACACATCCCCATTCCGTTTCTGCAAAATAATATTCCTCTTGCTACCGGTTCGGCCGCCACTTTTCTAGCCACTCTTTGGGCAAAGTCCACATAATCATCCTGCTCGTCCATTGTTGAATTCCCCAGATCTATTACCTCATGCCTCTCACCCTCCAATTTTCCACGTATATCTTCTTTCAAATTAAACCCCCCATGATCCGCACCAATGAATACTTTCATAGCTTAAATATACCAAAGCATATGATTTATAACCCAAACTCCGCTTTTAATTCCTCGCTCATCATCTCCTTGGTCCATGGGGGGTCCCAAACCAGCTCAACCGACAAACTCTTTATTTCAGAAATCCCTGCCACTGCCTCTCTCACTTTTTTATCGATCACCGGCGCCAGAGGACACCCGGGTGAAGTCAATGTCATTTCCACCTCAGCCTCACCCCCTTCATGTCTCACATCATAAACCAACCCTAAGTCAATAATTGAAACTCCCAATTCAGGATCTATTACTCCCTTAAGGGCCTCCCATATTTTCTCTTCTACCGTCTTCACTTTACTTTAAACTGTGCCTCCAGCAACACAAACACTCCCCAGATTGCCAGAGTCAGAGCGATTAACATCCATTGTGTACTGGCAAGCCACATGTCGGTTCCAACCGCCCCAATGAAAGCAAGTATCACACATACTACCGATCCGTAGATCAGGGTTTTCCCCAGTGCAAGTTTGTCCTTATTCCTCACCCTCCTCACCTCCTTTCTGAATTTTTACCTTCGGCCACTGAACTTCACCTGTTTCTAAGTCTACAACCTTAATTGCATTCGTCGGACAAGATTGTGCTGCCAACAGCTTATCCTCATCGTCTCCATCTTGTGATCTGACCTCTGCAACACCTTTTTCGTTAAGCTTAAATATTAACTCCGAAATACTCTCACAGCTTCCACACCCAATACATCTTTCCGGATCAATGCTTACAATGAATTTTCTTTTGAGTCTGGGATCACTCATATAGTTGAATATCCTCGTCTAAACCCTCATCAATCTCAATACTGTTAAGATCCCTTTGCATCGCATCTATCTCACTCGTAGAATCACCCTGAACTGGAGGCGCCACCACAGTCTCTTCAGGGGCTCCTTCAGGAACTGTTGCTCCCGGTAATGCCTGATCATTCAAGTCTAGAGGCATGGGCTCTTCTCTCGTAGCAGTACAACCGGAAAATAAAAATGCAGCAGTTATAAATATCACAAAACCGACTCGTTTCATTCCTTAAAGTATACCAAACGCTCAGGCGTACTTCTCATGGATGATGTTTTTCTCATCAACTCCTTTCCCTGCCAGATTAATCACAATTTCCTCAACCATATCAGATGCTCCACAAAGATATGCCTTGGTATTTCCCCAATCAATACCGAGACTTTCGATTATATCTGCCACATGTCCCTTATTCCCCGGCCATTCCTCATCCGGTTGGGATAGGACCAATTCATAAACAAAATTCTCGTAATCCCTACCCAATCTCTCTATCTCCTCACCCCAATACAGGTCGAGCTCTTTCCTCATCCCCCAAACCAGAACAACTTTCCCCTTAAAAGATTTCACAGCCAGCAAATCTTCGATCATAGGTTTCAATGGGGCGATCCCCGATCCTGTTGCAACGAACAATAAGGTATCTGTTGATTTTAGCTTTGCTTCATCCACGGTGAATTTACCCAAGAAACCAAGTATCTCGACAGGGTCTCCTACCTTTAACGCTAAGAAGTACCTTGAACCCAGACCCATCGGTGAAACATCAATTAGAAGATCAATGTAGTCTCTCATATCACCCTCGACGACGCTCGGTAAACTGGCTATAGAATAAGATCTTCTTTCTCCTTCCTCACTTACTCTCACGCTTACATATTGACCGGGGGTAAAGTATAAATCTTCAGAAAATTTTATTCTCACCGACCAAACTTCTCCAGCCAAATTATCTTTAAATTCTACTTTCCCGATGAGTTTCTTCACTGCCATATTAAAATATTACACCTACCTTAATAGCCAAACCCCAACTACCACCATAAAAAGACCCATGATCAATCTCATCCATTTTCCATACTTATGTTCCAACTCTTTCATCTCCACCACTTCTTTACCTGCCACCATCACCACCCAAACCAGGATCATTGGCAAAATAAATATCAAGTTGTAATAAAGAAAATATCCCAAAACCGCCACCATCGGTAACCCGCTCCGCGCAATTACTGCAGTCGTTCCCACATACAAGGGCATCATGCAGGGAGTTGAAAAAGCGGTAGTTAAAAACCCAATCAAAAATGCCACCGGCAGACTCGCCTTTGCCATTAATCCATTTAGTTTTTTGAAACCACCCATGCCCATCCTCAGGTGTATTGGCAAATTGGGCAGGAACACATCCTTCAACTGGATTACGCCAGCAAGTAATATCAGAGCCCCCAAAATATATTTGAATACACTGGCTATCCACCATCGTTGCATATAATAGACCAAGCCGTAAAAAATTAGGCCAGCAAAAAGATAGGTCAAAAACACTGCCAAGACATACGCTGCTCCTATCTTCAGCAGAGATCTCTTGTCCTTACCCGCACCTCCGAACACCAGTAAATATCCCAAAAAAGTTATCGTCATCCCGATTCCACAAGGATTAAGTCCGTTTGCCAAAGCCGCCGCAGTTAATATGGGTAAACCAATCATTTTTCTCCTGCAGCCTTAATTAATTCATCTACTCTTCCCAACACAAAATCAGGTGATACTTGTTCGCCATTTACATATACTGTTGGTGTTCCGCTCAAACGCAATCTATCACCTAAAGCTTTGTCCGTGTTCACCGCTTGGGCAGTGTCATCACTCTTAGATCTTTCTTCAAAATCTGTCTTTTCAAGTCCCAAGTCGGTAGCATAACTGATCATCCTCGCGTCAATCTCTTTAGGGCTCACTCCTGACCATTCTTCCTGTTTCTCAAACAATAGATCCATCATTTCCCACCCCTTCCCCATTTGTCTCGCCGCCTCCACTGCCCTTGCCCCGTTCGTAGAATATCTGTGACCCATCAGCGGGTAGTGTCTGATCACATATCTCACCCCTTCTTTCCCTACCAATCCCTCCAAAACCCCATCGGCAGCTTTACACGCGGGACATTGCATGTCTGAAAAATTGACTACCGTCACCTTCACTTTCCCACTTTGAGTCGACAGTAAAGCTCCGTCCGAAAGGACATTTTCATCTACGATTACTCCCACTTCATTTCCACTATTTCCGGCCATTTTAGTCAGACCAAAAATCATCAGCAACACGAGAACAATACTTCCTCCAACTATCAATAACACCGTTTTAAGATCGTTCATTTTTCAAAAGCTTTTAATAATCCTCTGTAGGCTAATGTCGCACAATTGATTCTTCCGAGATTAACTTCCCCTCCGAGCATTTCTACCACCCCTTTGTCTCCCAACGCCAACAACTCTTTTTCATTCATTCCCTTTACTCTTTCGGAGAGCATGCTCGCAGCCGCAGTTGAGATAGCACATCCAACCCCTTGCCACATCATCTCCGATATCTTTTCCCCGTCCTTCTTGACATAGATCTTGATCATGTCACCACAGGATGAGTTTGCCTCGGTAATTTCCAAGTCAGGCTTCTCCATCAGTCCAAAATTCCTCGGGTTCTTGTAATGATCAATGATTTCTTCGCGATAATCGGACATTTGTCTAAATAAATACTTTCGGGACTTCTCTAATTTTATCAATCAAATAGTCAATCTCCGTCTTTGTATTGTAAATATAAAAAGTTACTCTTGCCATCGCCATCACCCCGAAACCAGTTACGAGTGGACCGGCACAGTGTTGACCTGACCTGACAGCGATACCAAAACTATCCAGGATCTGAGCAGTGTCATGTGCGTGTACACCTTTTACATTGAAAGGGATTGCCCCACCTCTTACCTCAGCATTCTCTGGCCCGTACACTGTCACCAAACCTTCATCGGACAATTCTCTGAAACGTTTCAGTGCATATTCGAGCAACTCCTTTTCATGTTGCCTAACATTATCCATCCCGATCTTCTTTAAATATTCCACTGCCGCTCCCAAGCCAACAATCCCGGCAATATCCGGTGTGCCTGCTTCAAATTTATTTGGCAAGCCAGCCCAAGATGCTCCGGTCAACTTTACTTCATTGATCATGTCACCACCAAACAAGAAAGGTCTCATTTCCTCCAAAACCTCTTTCTTCCCCCATAACACTCCTGTACCGGTCGGACCCAACATTTTATGACCCGAAAACACTAAGAAATCCGCACCTAGTTTTTTTACATCCACGCTCATATGGGGCACCATCTGTGCTCCATCCACCAATACCTTCACCCCGAGAGACTGCTTCCTGATTTCTTTTATTATCTCCTGCAGAGGAGTGATAGTTCCCATTACATTGGACACTCCGGTAATGGCCAGCAGTTTTACCTTGTCATCGATTAAGTCTCTCAGTCCTCCGACCTTAACCCTTAAACCCTTATCCTCCAACTGTTCAATCTTGCCATTTTCCAAATTAAGCTCTGCCGACTCGGTCACCTCGATCACTCGCAATTCCGCCCCCTTCTCGCGACATAATTCTTGCCAGGGAATCAGATTCGAATGATGTTCTAATTTACTGACAATGATTGCGTCTCCTTTTTGAATATTGTCTCTTCCCCAGGAATACGCCACCAAATTGAGTGCTTCGCTGGCATTTCTCACAAAAATTATTTCCTCGAATCTGGCTCCTAAGAAAGTCGCTATTGTTGCCCTCGATTCGTCGACCATTCTCGTCGACTCAACGGACAGTTCGTACACACCTCTGTGAATATTGGCGTTTGACTCTCGATAATAACTATCAATTGCCTTTATTACCGACTCGGGTTTCTGTGAAGTGGCTCCACTGTCAAGATATACCAAGTCCTTGCCTTTGATCTTCCTTTTTAAGATAGGGAAGTCATTTCTGATTTTTTCTACGTTCATCATGAGTCAATTTTAAATTAATAATAGTCTACGCCTTTTTCATTAAGAATCCATTAACGATCAGTCTCTTGGCCTCCACTTCGGCAATCCCTCTACTGGAAAGATAAAATAACTGCTCCTTGTCTATCCGTCCCACACTGGCCGAGTGACTGGCTTTCACGTCATTGTTCAGTATCTCCAACTCAGGTTCTGCCAAAGCATAACTTCTGTTGTCTAGCATCAGCAATTTCAAACTCAAAAAACTGTCTGTTTCTCTTGCTCCCTCTGCAATCTTTACCAGACCGACTAGTTTTACCTTAGCTCCATTTTCCACCACTCCCCTTACTTCCACTCTACCGTTTGTCTTTGCCACCAGATGGTCAGCCACCACTCTGACTTCATAATCCCCGGGTGCCCGAGCTTCGATTATTCCCACCAATTTCCCTTCTTCTCCCTCTGTCTTAAAGGGCAATAGATATTCGTACTTTCCCGGCTGGTTTATTTTGAATTCTTGCTGTTTCATTTTCTATCCCACACTTCCTTCCATCTCCAAGTTTACTAATCTGTTCATTTCTACCGCATACTCAAGCGGTATTTCCTTGATAATCTCTTCCAGGAAACCATTGACGATCAGCGCCTCGGCCTCATGCTCTTCAATACCCCTAGACATCAAATAGAAAAGTTGTTCTTCGCTGACTTTACTTACGGTCGCCTCATGCTCCAAAGTGACCTCCGATTCCATTATCTTATTCGTCGGATAGGTGTCGGTCCTACTCTTGTCATCCAGGATCAAAGCGTCACACACTACTTTAGACCTGGCATTCTTCGCTCCGCGTCCAATGTGTACCAATCCTCTATATGTCGCCCTTCCACCACCCTTGCTAATACTCTTGCTGATAATTCTCGAGGTTGTATCTTCTGCCAGATGGATCATCTTTGCCCCGGTATCCTGATGTTGGTCCGCTCCTGCCCAGGCAATTGATAATGTTTCTCCCTTAGCTCTCTTCCCGGCCAAAATACAAGCGGGGTACTTCATCGTTAGCTTACTTCCCAGGTTTCCGTCTACCCACCTCATTTCACCATCTTCCTCTACCCAAGCTCTTTTGGTAACCAGGTTATAGATATTCTTAAACCAATTTTGCACGGTAGTGTACTGAACTCTAGCACCCTTCTTCACAATTATTTCCACCACCGCGGCGTGAAGTGAGGCAGATGAAAAGGCGGGAGCACTGCACCCTTCTATGTAATGCAGTTTACTTCCCTCATCTGCGATGATCAAAGTCCTCTCGAACTGACCGGCACTTTCGGAATTAATTCTGAAATAAGCTTGAAGTGGCAATCCCACTTCAACATTTTTGGGAACATACACAAAGGATCCACCGCTCCAGACAGCCGTATTTAAGGCAGCCAACTTATTGTCCCCCGAGGGAATTGTCTTTCCAAAATGCTCTTTCACTAGATCAGGATAAAGTTTTAATCCCTCATCCATCGATAAAAACACAACTCCTTTTTCAGACAATGCCTTCTTGAGGGAACCATAGACTACCTCGGAATCATATTGGCTTTTAACACCCGCCAACATCTCACGTTCGGCCTCAGGGACACCGATCTTTTCAAATGTCTCTTTTATCTTATCGGGTACGTCATCCCAACTTTTTGCCGACTCTGCTTTAGGTTTCAGGTAGTAGTGAATATCTTGAAAACGGATACCCGACAAATCACCACCCCACTCGGGAACACTTTTGCCTTCATAGATTTTCAGAGCCGCCAGCCTCTTTTCCAACATCCACTCAGGTTCACCTTTTCTCCTGGAAATATCCCTGACCACTCCTTCGTCAAGACCTTTGGGCGACTTATATTCGTACTCGATTGTATCGTGATGTCCCAATAAATAATCTTTACCTAAGGACTCGATTTCTTTCTGTTCCTCGATTTTTTTTGTGGCGAATCTACTCATAGATCTTGTATCCCATCTTTTCTAACTTTTCTACTACCTCCCCTGCTCCCTCATCGACAATTATTCCTCCCTTCATTACGGCTACTTTGTCGGGGATAAGATACTTAAGCAATCTTTGATAATGGGTTATCACTAAAACACTCATGCCTTTCTTCTCAACCTCTTCTTGAACTGAAGCAGCAATTGTCTTCAACGCATCAATGTCCAATCCGGAGTCAACCTCATCCAAGATTAACAGGCTAGGGGATAGCAACTTCATTTGCAGGACCTCCAATTTTTTCTTCTCCCCTCCACTGAAACCCTCATTAATTCCCCTGGTTAATAATTCTTTGTCCATCTTTAACTCGTCCGCGATCTGTTCGATTTTCTTTCTAACTTCCAATGCACTCACCTTTTCCCCCCTGGCCCTCATTGAAGACAGTAGTAATTCCCTTACTGTTACTCCGCTCACGGCGACCGGGTTCTGGAAAGCCATCATAATTCCCTTCCTGGCACGCTCATCAACACTCAACTCCAGCAAATTTTCACCCAAAAATTCTATTTCTCCTCCCAAAACTTCATAATTTGGGTTCCCCATGACAACATTGGATAAAGACGATTTTCCTGACCCATTTGGACCCATCAAGGCTACCACCTCTCCCTTGCCGATACTAAGATTTACACCTCGCAACACCTCTTTCCCTTCGACACTTACTTTCAAGTCTTTTATTTTCAGCATTTACTTTAATAAGTCGGCTAATGTATAACTCTCCAGCACTCCATTGATATCTCCGGTTAAACGATCCATAAAGCCCTGTTGACCACAACCTCCCGATACCGGACAGGTACCGCAGGCAGCCGTCTCGACCTCACCTTCAACAGCCTCCAGTGCCTCCTTGATTAATATCTCTCCCGGATCATAATTTAAAGCATAGCCACCACCCTTACCCTCCTTGGAGTTAATTATGCCTGCCTCTACTAACGAGGTGGCAATTTTCGACACGAAAGCTCTGGGCATGCCCAGTTCCGCTAACTCCTTTAGGTTCACCCTGCCACTCCTGCCTTTTTTTGACAAGGCTGTAAGCAAAGCTAGGCCATAATCTGCTTTTTTGGTAAAAGTAAACATACTTGGACTATTATAATCCAAGTATCCCCTGCCTGCAAGCCACGTAGACTTGACTTTCCAGTCCTATAGTGTTATACTCGCAGGCACAACCTAGGTTCTTCCACCCTTTTGAAGGAGGATTACCTTGTCCATTAACATTCTTTTTCTTTCAGAAAATTTGTTAGTTATCGATAAGCCTGTCGGCATTGCCGTTGAATGCCCGGAGGATCACGGGATAGCCCTTTGGAAGACTGTTCAGAAGCACCACAAAGGCTTTCTAAACTGCCACCGCATTGATAAAAACACGAGTGGATTGGTTATCTTTGCGACCGACGCACTACGTGCATATATCATGCGCAATTGGCATGAGATTAGCCACAAGAGCTATCTCTCAATCATTCTCAATCCACCCTGGAGCGAGACTGGTTGCGACCGAGAGGTTGAGACTGACAAAGGATTAAAATCCGCTGTCACCACTTTCCGAGTATTAGACAGATCCCGTGGACTTGCTCTAGTTCAATGTGATCTCACACAGAACGGGCGCAAGCATCAAATCCGCCAGCATTTGGCGTTTTTGGAACGTCCTATCCTCGGCGACCTTGTTTATAAAGGTGAACCTACTCGTGCTCGCCGTGGCCAACTTCTCCACGCTTACCAGCTAGATCTTGATCTTCCGGGTGAAAA
>CAZYOB010000002.1:27363-59346 GCA_964648275.1 uncultured Pseudomonadales bacterium | reverse complement strand
AGCTGGTAAATAATGACTACAAAGGATCCTGGGGTTACGTCACTATTCCTATCCAGTCAACAGACAGGGATAGGATCAAATGGCAAAAGTTTCTTGATAAATGTAAAGAACTTAAAGTCATACCCTTAATCAGGGTAGCAACAGTACCTGAAGGACTAAGTTGGGTTGAACCTAATGACTACGATCTGATAGATTTTGCCAACTTCCTAGGAGATTTAAAGTGGCCTTTAGCCAATCGGTATGTCATCTTTTTCAATGAAGTGAATCGCTCCGATGAATATGGTGGCCTGGTAAATCCTGAAATCTACGCTGACATTCTGGCAAATGCCTATGATATTTTTAAAAACGTTTCCACCGACTTCTTTATACTTCCGGCAGGACTGGACAACGCAGCCCCCAATGCAAAAGGTTACATTCATCACAGAAAATACATAGAAAGAATGTTTCTTCATCGGCCAGATATTTTTGACCACATGGACGGTTGGACCTCACATGCATATCCGAATCCTGATTTTTCCGTCCGTCCAGATCAGTCGGGAAATAATAAGATAGACGGCTTCAAATACGATCTAAGATATATCCGTCAGTTCACCACCAAAAAACTCCCTGTCTTCATTACCGAAGCAGGTTGGTCGACAAAATATCTCTCGGATATTCAAATTTCCTACTACTATAAATATGCTTTTGAAAAAGTCTGGAACGATGACGAAGTAATCGCTGTTACCCCTTTTCTGTTAAATGCCCGGGAAGGACCATTTAGTGTTTTCAGTCTTACTGACGATAATGGTCAGCTAAAAGAACAAGCGCTTTCCCTTAGCTCATTTGCATCAGTTGGTGCACCAGTTTTTCCAGAAATCGAGTTGGTAGCTCCTCCCTCTCAAGCAACACAGACCGCCTTACCTAGGGTAGAGACGGAAGATCTGACTTTTGAATACACTGCCCCTCAACTCATAGGCCGTCTATTCCAGATATTCACCACCCTCTTTGGAATTAAGGGGATAGAATAAGATATTCATGATCATTATTCACGGTGAAAATACCAAAGGGTCTTATTCACGCCTCAATCTTCTCATCGAAAATCATCGCAAGGAAGGTAAAAACATTATCTCCTATAACGCCGCCGAAATTGATATCACTCGTTTGGAGCAAGAGCTTAATCCCTCGGACTTGTTCGGCAACCAAAGCTTGTTGGTGATAAGCAATTTATTCTCTGGACCAAAATCAAAGCAAAAAGAGGCCTTAAAAATATCCCTTCAAGAGAAAGTTGACCAACCGGTAGTCCTTTACGAGCAAAAAGAGGTGCCTCCGACTAGTCTCAAGCCGTTTACAGGCTCACAGATAGAAGTTTTCAAGGTTAGTCCTCAAATATTCAAATTTCTCGAGTCACTTTCTCCCAATTCGCCACTCCTGGCTCAATTTAACTCACTTCTTTCTCAGGAAGCGGAGGTGGAATTTATCTATGCCATGCTCGTGCGTCAGATCAGATTGTTAATTACGGCCAAGACAAATCCTAACCAACTCAAAACCGCCCCATTTGTAAAAAGACTCTTAATTATTCAAGCCGGAAAATTCAGTCTTGAACACCTCCTTGATCTTCATCATCGCTTGTATCTTATTGACAAGCAGATCAAATTAGGTAAAACCAGCCTTGATATGGAGTCACTCCTCACTGGATTTCTAACCGCGCTCTAAGACGATCGAGCAAAATTCATCTTTCTTAAGTATTATTAATATTGAATGAAGTGGAAAGGTCTTAATGTATCGGATATTACTTCCCTGAGAAGTCAACATGGAACAAATTCTCTACCGGAAAAGTCCTCCACCCCAACATTAAAGATACTCATCTCACAGTTCCAAAGCCCTCTGATCTACATCATAGTCATCACCGCCCTCATATCACTATTGATAGGGGAGAAATTGGACGCTCTATTAATGGCTTTAGTCATAATCATTAATATTGCCATGGGCTTTGTCCAGGAATATGGTGCTAAGAGGACATTTGAATCTCTTAGAAAAATAGTTATCCAGCAATCGGTAGTCGTGCGAGACGGTCAACAACTGAGAATTGATAGCACTCAACTATTACCGGGTGATATCGTCCTATTAGGTTCCGGAGATCGCGTTCCGGCAGACGGCAGACTCGTCGAGGGGATAAACCTCTATATTACAGAAGCTATCCTCACCGGCGAAGGTGAACCAGTAAACAAGAAACCTCAAAAGGACAGTCAGGCTTTATTTATGGGTACCACTGTTATCTCAGGCCGTGGGACAATGCTTGTCGAAAAGATTGGCCTAAATACAGAGATCGGTAAGATTGGAAAATCACTTGAAGACATCAAGGAAGGCCCCACGCCTTTGCAGATAAAGCTTGCCCAATTTGCCAAAACTCTGTCTGTCATCATCATCATCATTAGTGTGCTCATCTTTATCATCGGAGCACTTCGTGGTTTTGATCTTTTCTACATGCTCAGATTCTCGATTGTCTTGTCCGTTGCTGCCATTCCCGAAGGACTTCCTATAGCCGTTACCGTAATTCTAACCATTGGAATTCGACGCATTCTCCGTCAAAACGGACTGGTCAAACGCTTATTGTCCATAGAAACACTTGGCTCAACTTCTGTCATTTGCACCGACAAGACTGGCACTCTGACGGAGGGGATAATGAAGGTGACGATCATTGATACGAAGCTCGAGACAAAAACTCTTAGCGGGTTAACTCTTTTGAACACTCGCCGGACCAGCCTTGAAATTGCCATCTGGGAATATCTGACTAAAGAATTAAAACTGGATCCGCAAAAAACCATTGATCGGGCCAGGATCCTTTACGAAGAAGCCTTCGAAAGCGAAAAGAAATACGCCATGGCGGTCGTTCTTGCTGATCGACATAAAGAATCTTACATCATCGGAGCGCCCGAGGTGATTATTGGTTTTTGCTCAATGACATCTGGTCAAAAAGCAGAAATAACCAAAAAATTTACCCAGCTGGCGGAAAGCGGATTAAGGGTTGTTGGTCTAATTCACAAAACCAAAGGTGACCTTAAAAACAAGACTGGCTTTTCTTGGTTGGCTCTCGTAGGTGTTACCGACCCGGTAAGAATAGGGGTAAAGGAGTCGATCCAAAAAGCTCAGGATGCCCATATCAAAATCAAGATCGTTACCGGAGACTTTCTCCCAACTGCTATCAGTGTCGCTGAGAAAATTGGATTAACGGTTGGAAAGAAAAACACTCTAGAAGGTAAGGATCTTGAAAAAATATCTGTCCAAAGACTTAAAGAAATAATTGATGACATTGTTATCTTTGCCAGAGTATCCCCTCATCACAAACTTAAGATTATTGAGGCGCTGCAGGCTAATGGTGAAACAGTCGCCATGATGGGGGACGGAGTCAATGATGCGCCGGCACTTAAAAAAGCCGATATCGGCGTAGTAGTGGGCACCGCTACGGACGTGGCAAAAGAATCCGGGGACTTGATTCTTTTGGATAACAATTTCAAAACCATCGTGGCTGCCTGCGAAGAGGGGCGTCAAATTTTTTCGAATATTAAGAAAGTAGTAGGTTACGTTCTCTCCAATTCCTTCGTTGAAATGGTTCTCATCTTCGGCGCTATGCTTTTATCGATACCCTTCCCACTTACAGTAGTCCAGATCCTTTGGATACATCTTGTCTGCGATGGTCCACCGGACATTCTTTTGGGATTTGAGCCCAAAGAAGCAGGTCTCTTGGATCTTAAGCCGCAGGATATAAAACGTGAAGGTGTTTTTGATTTTTCACTGCTATTCCTCGTCTTTGCCATCAGTTTTACCGTCGGACTGATGTGTCTAGTCCTCTTTATAGTAGTCATGGATCGCACGCAAAGCTTAACGCTCGCCCAATCCCTTATCTTCGCCACTGTCGGAAGTGTGGATTTAATTTACATCTTCTCCTACAAAAATCTTCACCGGACAATTTTCTCTTTCGACTTTCTCACCAACAATAAACCTCTTCTTGGGGGAGTCCTTTACGGTTTTATCCTTATATTTCTCGGGTTGTACCATCCCGGTCTCAATGAGATTCTGGAGACCGATCCGCTCCCCGCTTCCTGGTGGTTGGTTGCCCTCTCAGTAGCCGTCCTTGCCATAATCTGGGTAGAAGTCGTCAAAACTATCAATAGAAAAGCGTTTTTAAACTCTACTCCTCAGTCAAAGTGATCTCGTAAGGAACTTTTTTCTTCTTCAAAAGCGCAATAATCTCCCTGTTTGATTGATGGGATGAATGTATTAATGCTTTGACCTCATTGGAGAGAACGGAACGCTGCCTGACGTCGACCAGTCGCATGTCGAAAATCTTTTCTAACAACTGTTCGTATTTAAATGGTACCTTAATTGTGTAAAAGTCTCCTTTTAGTCCATACTGATACTGCAATTTAGCGATCGGATTGAGTAGTAGAACCAGAATAGTGGTCACAACAGCGGATAAATAAAATCCTGAACCTATTGCAATGCCCAGCGCAGCCGTGATCCAGATAGTGGCAGCTGTAGTGACTCCCTGCACTTTATTTCCGTTCTTAATGATCACGCCTGCCCCAAGGAAACCAATTCCGGTTACGATTTGAGCCATCAGTCTGGCCGGATCCGCCGTTGGCTTGTTGAAAGCATCACCAATGTGAACCGATATTGACGCCAATAACGCTGAGCCAACACACACCAACATCTGAGTTCTAATTCCGGCCGCCTTTCCACTTCTTTCTCTATCAAAACCGATAATCACACCTACGATAAAAGATAATACAAGCCTTCCCACAATGACCGTGTCCATGCGCTAGTTTATCACGTGCATTGATTGCAACAATTTTACATTTACAACTAAGATATGGGGTATGGCACATCGAGAAATCGTGGCTGACAATAGCGCTAATGGGAACTTACAAGAAGTACACACCGCTCAACCCTTAAAAGAAACTAATTGGGAGGTAGATTTTGGTATTATTTCTCAAATGGAAATTACTCTGATAAAACTAGGTGGTTCTTTAATAACCGATAAAGGCAGACCATACACTGCCAGACCTTGGACGATCAGGAGATTGGCAAAGGAAATAAAAAGAGCCATCAAGGGGAACTCGAAACTAAGGTTGATAATCGGTAACGGCGGAGGATCATTTCCACATGTATCCGCCACGAAATACGGCACTGCCAATGGTTATTCGGGAGATGAGGGCAAACTGGGTTTCTGTCAAGTACAAAACGACGCCGCCACTATTAATCGGTTATGCGTCAAAATATTCTTGGAAGAGGGGATAGGGACGATATCTGTAACACCAAACAATATTTTCCTAACTTCAAATGCCAAGATTGCAAACTTTTACATCAAGAATATTGAAGCCTTGTTAATCAACGGGATCATTCCCTTCGTTTACGGCGATACTCTCATCGACACAGTAAGAGGGAGCTGCATCTACTCCTGTGATCAGATTATGGAAACTTTATCCCAGACACTTCCACAATCTAAGTATAAGGTTAATAAAATAATCTCAGTTGGAGATTTCCCCGGAGTTTTGGACGCACAAAACAGCGTGGTACCTCTGCTTAACCATCAAGTGTTTAAACGTTTAATCGAAACCCGAGCAATCAAGAAGCCCTCAGAGACAGATGTTACCGGTGGAATGAAAGCCAAGATTGAAACACTTTTGACAGAGGCAAAAAACGGTATTGAAAGTATAATTCTTGACGGTAGGAAGCCAGACAACCTTTACCGCACTTTAATGGGAAAATCTTTTCTAGGGACCACAGTCAAAAATTAAAAGATTTCTGCATCTTTATTGTTAAGATAGAAAACTTCGGCAAACGTCAGTTTCTCATTCGATCCATCAAGAATTCTGGATGCTTTATCCTCAATTCTTCGCATCTCTCTGGAAACCTCAGCTGGAGGTTGTTCACCCCATCTTTGGGACCATGAGATCGCCTCACTGGTCAGAGACTCAGAAGGGGAAAGTTTTGATTCTGTCATATTGATATTTTGAATAATTTACTCTATCAAAAACTATCATCTTTACCAACAAGAATATGGAGATTTACTCATAGGCTTCTCGCGCTGATATACTGAAATTATGACCGTCAATCCGTTAATTTTTAGGGGCTATGATATCCGCGGGATTGTTGGCCAGGATCTTAACGAAGAGATTGTTTATTCCCTAGGTAGAGCATATGGCACTCTTCTGGCAGGACGTCGGATAAAGGTTTGTCCGGTTGGTCATGATAATAGGCTGGAGAGTGAAAGGTTTTCCAAAGCCTTTATTAAAGGCTTGAATGAGTCCGGCATCGACACTTATTATATTGGGAACTCTCTCAGTCAAATAGTCTATTTTTCGTCCTATCTTTTTTTCACCAGGGGTTATGCCATGATCACTGCTTCTCATAATTCTAAAGAATTCAATGGCTTAAAGCTGGGTATCGGTTACTCGGAATCTCTCTCTGGTGAAGGCATTCAAAATTTGAGACGAATCTTAGAAAAAGGAAGTTTTGTTAGCGGTAAGGGAAAAAACTCAAACTACAATGTCTTCCCTGAATATCAGAAGAACTTGCTCAAATTATTTAATCTCAAGAAACGCTGGAAAATTGTGGTTGATGCATGTAATAGTACATCGGGTCAATTTTACCCAACGATCTTCTCCAAAACTGGATGCCAAGTAATCAAACAAAACTGCAATCTTGACAGTAACTTTCCTCTCGGCACTCCTGACCCGACCGACTCCAATGTACTAAAGCGTTTATCAGAACGCGTTATCAAGGAAAAGGCAGATATCGGCTTTGCTTTCGACGCCGACGGAGACAGAATGGCTGCCGTTGACGAACTCGGCAGGGGTCATTGGATGGATATCATTCTTAGTATTTTCGTCAGAGATATTCTTGAAACTCTTCCCGGCAGCACCATTGTCTACAATTCATTGTGTTCAAAGACGGTTCATGAGACGATCGTGAAGTTTGGTGGTAATCCGATCATGTGGAAAACCGGACATTCATATATCAAAGAAAAAATGAAAGAGACAGGGGCTCTTCTCGGAGGTGAACTATCAGGTCACATATTCTTTTTGGATAACTATTTTGGTCACGATGATGCAGCTTATGCCTGTCTCAGACTTCTCTCTTTTCTGGAAAGGAAAAACATCTCTCTTGCTCAGGCAGCTACTGAATTTCAAGGATATATCGGCAGTCCTGAAATAAAGCTTGGAGTTGATGACAATCTTAAATTCAATCTTGTACAAGGACCAATCAAGCAAGATCTCATCAATTCATGGCCTGGTGCGACAATTAACGAACTGGACGGCGTTAGGATCGACACTCCCGATACGATGGTGATCATCAGGGCTTCACAGAACGGTCCATATCTCACTGCCCGGTTTGAAAGCCGAACTGAAAGTATGTATAACCTGGTTAAATCAAGGGTCAAAGATATCCTTAAAAGACGAGCGGAAATCAACTGGAATGAAGGAGTAAATGTGGAGGCACTGGGATAGAATAATTCATAAAAAATCCTGTAATAAATCTCTCTTGCAAGATATGGAATGGGTGAATATGATTCAGTTATGGGTAAAGAAGTAGTAGTAGGACTGCACTATTACCAACCACCACGGTTCGCAGCACATCCCTTAATCGAAGGAATTTCAACGGATCCGGAGGGGAAAGACTGGACAAGGATAATCACCAAAGAATGTTATCGCCCGCTTGCGGAGGTTGGTGTTATGGAAAAAGCCTCGTTCGATGTCTTCCAATCACTCCTTTTACAGCTCGAAAAAATTGACCCGCCTCTTGCCGCTCTTTTCTATAAAGCCGCCAAAGAAAATGGCATCGGAGAGCCATTTATTCATCCAATATTACCCGACCTTAGCAACCCGGATAAGGATATTGTTATTCGTGCTGGAGTGAACCGATTCCAAGAGATCACCGGCACTCACCCCCGTTTCTTTTGGCCTCCCGAGACTGCCATTGATACACCTACTCTTGTGCGGCTTGCCGAAGCCGGATATGAGGGTTTCATTTGCGCCCCTCAGCAAGTCTATCAAGCCGATGGATCCCCGTCCGACAGCACACCAACAATAATTGATCTTCCTGGAGGGAGAAATATAATAGCTCTTCCGTTTGATCAGGCTATATCAAGCCGGCTAGCCTTTGACCCCAAAATTAATGCTGATCACTTCGCTAATGATATATTTTTCCCGAGGAATAGAGGTTTAAAAGAAAATCAGATCCTTCTTGCTTGGACGGATGCAGAAACCTTTGGTCATCACTGGAAGCACGCCGACAAATTCTTGGACTATCTCCTGGATACCTCACTTCCACATGTGGGACTGTACCCAATCCCCATCAATCAGCTCAAGTTAGATAAACGTCGTCTCCCACATGGAAAGATAATTGAAAGAACTGCCTGGAGCTGTCCACACGGAGATCTTGTACGCTGGCATGGCTCCTGTTCGTGTCATCGAGAAGATACATCCTGGAAAAAGCCCTTTTATCATGCACTTGGCAGTCTAAATAATTCGGTCTCGGAGATTCTCAAAGATAGCTATGGAGAAAACTATTCGGATATTGTTTCTCAATTCTTTTATATAGCTAATGCACATCCCGAACTAATGGATACACCGGAATTGGCTCTGGTCGCGGCAAAAGTAAGCTCTCTCACCGCTAGGACCAGCTGTGCCACTTTTTTCTCGAGTCCTGAAGTATCCGGGAAAATTAGTTTACTTTACGCCTATCAAACTCTCCTCTATTTAAAACAATCAGGCTTAGAAGCAGCCTCAGCTAAAATCAGCACCCAATTGTATAAGGATCTTGACCAGGTTCACTACCCGCATTCAAAAGGTACCGCTCTCGCAACACTCCAACACATGGTCGGCTAAATTACCCAAAAGAGGTTAAGGTTGCTATACTTAAAATTGATGCTCAAGTCTGCCCTTGATAACTCGCGCGTCTTCGAGTCGCTCGATAAAAAAGATCTATATTCATCCATCGCCAAAATCTCACTTCAGTTTGAGTCTGGTTGGCATGAGGCTCATTTTTTGAATCTCGGATTCGAACCGGAGAAACTCAAGTCAATAGTTTTGGCTGGAATGGGAGGATCGAATATGGCCGGAAAAGTGATTCATTCTCTTTCACCGTTTCTCCTTAATATCCCCTTCGAGGTTGCTGCCAATTACAGACTTCCTCCATATGTCAAAAAAAGTACTCTGGTAATTCTTTCCAGCTATTCGGGAAACACCCAGGAAACTCTTTCCTGCGCTCTAGATGCAAAAAATAGGGGAGCAAAAATAGTCTGCATTGCTTCTGGAGGTCAACTTGAAAAAATGGCTAAAGAAAATCACTGGCCTCTAATTAAACTCGACCCGGCCCTTAACACATCTAAAATTCCTCGAATGGGTTTATTCTTATCCCTCGGAGCCTCTTTAGGATTGATTGAACGTTTTAAACCGGACCTTACACCCATTAACCCCAAACAAATATCTTCACTTATTAGCAGAACTCTTGACCCGATCGGTAAGGATATAAAGACAAAGGAAAATCCTGCCAAAGCGTTGGCTGAAAAATATAAAGGTCAGGGATTAATCATTTTGGGGGCGAACCATCTTTATGGGGTCGCCGATACAGTCAAAAATTTCTTTAATGAGACATCAAAGACCTTTTCTGTTAGTCTTTCTATCCCCGACATGAATCACCACTTTCTTGATGGACTCGTATATCCAGAAAAACTGAAGGATAGCGTCTCTTTTCTAATTTTTAATTCATCCCTGTATCCGCAAGTCATTCAACGCAGGGTTGAGCTTATTAAGGATATTCTTCTCAAACAAAAATACAAACTATCCATAATTAGGCCGGAATCCTCAGGACCAACAGAACAAGTTCTTGAATCCCTGGTCTTTTGCACGCTTCTTAGCTATTATTTAGGTATAGCAAACCAAGTTGACCCCAGTGCCACACCCTGGGTAGACTATCTTAAAAATCATTTATAAAATGTCCACACCTGCCCTGGTACTTCCTTTATCCAAAATTAGAAAAGAAGATATTCCTTACGTTGGTGGTAAAGGAGCTAATCTTGGTGAAATGTACAGTGCGAACCTCCCTGTACCTAATGGTTTTGTAGTCACCGCACAGGCATATGAATATGTCATCGAACACAACAAGCTTCAGCCCGACATCATAAAAATCATTCGAGAAACAGATTTTCAGAATCAAAAACAGCTGGAGAAAGCCTCCATCACCATCCAAAGGATGATCCAAACCGCCGACATCCCTAAAGAGCTTAGTGATGAAATTATCCACTCTTACAGGAATTTGAAAGTTGGCGAAAAAAACCCTCTTGTAGCTGTCAGATCCAGCGCGACTGCAGAAGATCTTCCTGATGCGTCCTTTGCCGGTCAACAGGAATCATATCTTGATATCAAAGGAGAATCCAACGTTATTCAGGCAGTTAGACGTGCCTGGGGTTCACTTTGGGGAGCCAGAGCAATTTTCTACCGCGCCACCAAAGGTTACGACCACTTTAAAGTATTGCTGGCCGTTCCGGTTCAGCTAATGGTCCAATCGGACATTTCCGGAGTTGTTTTTTCTGTCAATCCGGTCACCAGAAATAAGAATCAAGTCGTTGTCGAAGCGGTTTGGGGATTGGGGGACTTTATGGTCCAAGGAGTAGTCAACCCTGATCATTACATTATCAACAAAGAAAACCTCAGCATTCACTCCCGCTCACTTCAACCTCAGACAGTCATGGAGATCAGAAAATATCCCAGTGGTGTCAAGAAAGTGAAAGTTCCACCGGCACTCATAAATAGACGCAAACTTACAGATGCACAGGTTATTGACGTCGCCAAATTGGCTATAAAAGTCCATCAACATTATTACTTTCCCCAGGACATGGAGTTTGCAGTAGAGAACGGACATATTTTCCTAGTACAGACTCGTCCCATCACAACTCTCGATATGGGAAAAGGTGAATCTCATGTTTCAGAAAGCCAATTGGAGGGATTAAAGCAACTTCTCCAGGGAGAGCCGGCCTCATTTGGTGTCGGTACCGGGAAAGTGGTAATGATAAAAACAGCCAAAGAAATCGATAAAGTAAAAGTCGGCGATGTTTTGGTCACCGAAATGACCTCCCCCGATTTTGTCCCTGCCATGAAACGCGCGGCTGCTATTGTCACAGATAAAGGAGGACAAACCTCACATGCTGCTATAGTCTCTCGTGAATTGGGCATTCCTGCAGTTGTTGGCACAAAAACATCAACTACCATTCTGAAGAAAGATCAAATAATTACTGTCAACGGTGCCACTGGAACCATATATGAAGGTGTCCCTAAGAAAGCCGCTACCACTGTCCAGAAAAAGGTTACCTTCGAAGACCTTCCCAAAACAGCCACCAAAGTCTATGTCAACTTAGGAGAACCAGATCTTGCCTCAGTTGTCGCCCAAGGCAACGCTGACGGAGTAGGTCTCCTCAGAGCAGAATTTATGATGGCCCAAATCGGTGTCCACCCAAAGAAAGCTATTCATGATGGTAAATCCAAAGAGTTTATAGAGAAACTTGCCGAAAGTTTGGCAAAGTTCACTTTTAGTTTTGGTAACCGACCTGTAGTCTATCGTGCATCCGATTTTAAAACTAACGAGTACAGAAATCTCATTGGCGGAAAAGACTACGAACCCGTAGAGCCCAATCCCATGCTTGGATTTAGAGGTGCCTATCGATATATAAAGGATGAGTCAGTGTTTAATCTTGAGCTTGAAGCCATAAAGATGGTAAGGAACAAGATGGGTCACAAGACACTTCATCTAATGGTTCCATTCTGTAGAACTGTAGATGAATTAGTCAAAGTCAAACGGGTTATCTCAGCTTCTGGTCTCTCACGTTCCGAATCCTTTAAATTATGGATGATGGTAGAAATTCCTTCTAACGTTATCTTGTTGGAAGAGTTTATTAAAGTCGGCATCGATGGGGTATCCATCGGTTCTAATGACCTCACAATGCTTATCCTCGGCACAGATCGTGATAATGAGACCGTGGCTACCGAATTTGATGAAAGGAACCCTGCTGTTTTGTGGGCTTTGGAAAAAGTAGTCAAGACAGCAGCCAAACATTCGATTACCTCAAGCCTTTGTGGTCAAGCGGCCAGTCTTTATCCAGACCTTGTCGAAAAACTTGTCTCTTGGGGAATTACAAGCGTTTCCGTTTCCCCGGATGCTATCGATAACACAAGACGAAATATTGCCGGCATCGAAAAGCGCCTACTAAAGTAATATGGCAAAAATTAAATCTGTCTACGCCAGGGAAATACTGGATTCACGGGGAAACCCCACTATAGAGACCACCATCTGGACAGATTCTAATCATGGATCAGTTGCCTCCATTCCTTCGGGAGCATCCACCGGACGCATGGAAGCATTAGAACTTAGAGATGGTGACATTCACCGGTTCTCCGGCATGGGAGTACTTAAGGCAGTTGCCAATGTCAACCAAATAATCTCCAAATATATCATCGGTCAAGATCCTACCCAACAAGGTGCCATTGATCAGATTCTATTAAACCTTGATGGCACTCCTAATAAATCGAAGCTCGGCGCCAATGCTATTCTTTCTGTTTCGCAAGCAGTCTGTGAACTTGGAGCAGCTTGCTCCAACATGGCCACCTTTGAATATCTGGCTTTAAAATACGGTTTTACAAAGCCGGCCGCTCTTAATCTGCCCACCCCTATATTTAATCTCATTAATGGAGGTAAGCATGGCGCAGGCAATCTTGAATTTCAGGAATTTCACGTCATTCCCAGCTCCAGAAAACCATTCTCTGAAGCCCTCACCATTGGCGTTGAACTTTATCACGCTTTAAAACAAATATTGATCGACAAAAAAGCTATTCACTCGATAGGGGATGAAGGCGGCTTTGCTCCAAACCTTTTTAGTAACACCGACGCGATAGAGCTACTTGTCGAAACGATTGAGGGTTCCCCATACAAACACAACGAAGATGTCTTTATCGGACTCGATGTGGCTGCCACATCCATTTATAAGAATGGAAAATATAAGATTTCTGATGTTAAGGATACACTTTCAGGTAAAGAAATGGCCGATTTTTTGATCGATCTTAATAAGAAATACAATCTTCTAGCTATTGAGGATCCACTTGATCAAGATGCCTGGGATGATTGGATTTACTTAAACTCCGAACTAGGAAAACAGGTGATGGTCATCGGTGATGATCTCCTAGTTACCAATCCTATTCGCTTTAAGGAAGCCATTGCTAAGAACGCTTGCAACTCTATACTTGTAAAGCCGAATCAGATTGGATCTATTACTGAAACCGTAGCCGTTATTAAAATGGCCAAACAAAATGGCTTTAACACCATAGTTTCACATCGCTCTGGAGATACTGACGAAGATTTTCTGGCTGACTTTGCAGTTGGTCTAGGAGCAGACTTTGTCAAATTTGGTGCTCCTGGTAGGGGAGAAAGAGTCAGTAAATACAACAGACTTCTCTTTATTGAGGAGTATCTGAGGAGTAAGAATGTCTGAAAAGAGCTCTATTCTTTGCATTCTAGATGGTTGGGGTATTGCCCCTGACAGCCCTGGTAACGCGATTATCAAGGCAAATCCTCCTACCTTTAACTATTTAATCAATAATTATCCTCACAGCCAACTCGAGGCATCCGGTCCGGCTGTCGGCCTTCCTGAAAATCAAGACGGCAATTCCGAGACTGGTCATTTAAATATTGGAGCAGGCAGAATTGTCTTCCAAGATCTGGCCATTATCAATATGAGTATCGCCGACGGTAGTTTTTTTATCAACAAAGCTCTTCTGGATACTGTTAAACATATCCAATCCTTCAGATCCCGCTTGCATTTGGTTGGAATGATTGGGAACTCAGGTGTCCATTCATACAACGAACATCTTTACGCGTTACTGTTGTTTGCCAGTCGGCATCATCTTAACGAAGTATATTTACACCTTATAACCGACGGCAGAGACAGTCCTCCGGACAATGGCCTGCTTCAGGTACAGAATGTAGAGAATGAGATCAATAAGTATGGTGTTGGGAAAATCTCCAGCATCCTTGGACGGTATTACGCCATGGACAGAGATCAACGACTTGATCGAACAAAGATCGCATTTGATTGTTTACTCGGTAAGGGAGTAGTTAATCCGATATCACCACAAAACTTTATCAAATCTAATTATGATAAAGGCGTTACCGATGAATTTATCCAACCTACCGCAGTCGGAGATGACCCCATAAATTCAAGGTTCAAATCTGGAGACGCAGTTATCTTTTTCAACTTTAGAACCGACAGGCCAAGACAAATTACGGAGATGGTTCTTAGGTCTGGAATTCCCAACCTCAGATTTGTTACCATGACTCGCTATCGAAAAGATTTTGAGAATCCGATCCTTTTTCCCACCACCACTGTCTCAAATACGCTTGGTGAAGTTATCGCAAACCAAAACTTTATACAGCTTAGAGCAGCCGAGACTGAAAAGATCGCTATGGTTACCTATTATTTCAACGGACAGCTGGAGGTCCCCTTACCGGGAGAATCTCATCTATTTGTACCATCACCAAAGATCGCCACTTATGATCTCAAACCTGATATGTCTAGCGTTGCTCTTTCAGATGAATTTGTCGCCAACTTCAAAGGCGATAAGTTCAAATTGGCAGTAATCAATATTGCCTGTCCTGATATGGTCGCTCACACGGGGAAAATTGACAAGGCTATTGAGGCAATTCTTGCATCGGATACAGCCCTTGGAAAACTGGTCAACCTAAGTAAAGAAACTGGCAGTTACCTTATCATTACCGCAGATCATGGAAATGCTGAAGAATTGTTAAATCTCAAAACTGGTCAGGTAGATACAGAGCACTCCACTAACCCGGTTCCCCTAATCATCTTCCACCCGCAAGATAACCAATTTAAATTAGCTAACGGGAAACTTGGAGACATTGCACCTACCATACTAAATCTTCTTGAAATAGCTCCACCACAGGAAATGACGGGGAATAATCTTATCGTCCGATGATTACGGTAATTTCACCCTTCATTTTTTCCTCACTAAGTTCACCCAAAACTTCTACCACGTTCCCTCTGTAAACTCTTTGAGACTGTTTAGTCAGATCGAATCCGACAAAAACAGGGACGTCGTCTCCGAACACGTCTTTTATCTCAGTCAATAGTTTTATTAACCTGGGAGGGGCCTCATATATAACACCAGAACACTTGATCTGTTCCTGAGTGTTCTTAAGCGAAACTAACAGGTCATGTTTTTTCCCGGGTTTCTTAGGTAAGAAACCTAAAAAAATGTACTTATCGGTTGGCAACCCAGAAATCGCCAAAGCAGCACTCTCAGCTGTCGGACCTGGAACGACATCAACCTCCCAACCCATTTCCAGACCGTGTTTTACCAGTTTGTAACCCGGATCGGAGATAAGGGGCATCCCAGCATCACTAACCAAGACTGCCGAATCAAGAGTGCTCATTTCATTCAATATTTTTAACAACACCCTCTCTTCATTAAAGTCATTGATGAACCTCAGGGTAGCAGAAAGTTTAGTTGCCAAGCCCATCTGAGTTAACTTCATCCATAAACTATTAAATACACGTGTATCTTCGCAAACAATAAAGCCGGTTTCTTGGATCGTTCGGATTGCCCTCAAGCTAATATCCTCAATATTGCCAATAGGTAAGCCAACAACGGATAGTTTCATATGTGTATTTTACTCTCAAATCAGAATCTTCTGATTACTCCTACACATTTTCCCTGAACCTTGACATTAATAGCGAAAATAGGGGACATTGACGAATTGGCAGGTTCCAATCTAACTCTGGTTCTTTCTTTAAAGAACCTCTTGAGTGTCGCCAGTCCGCTTTCTAAGAGTGCAACTACAATATCTCCGTCCTTAACCTGAGTAGCATCACATTCCTCAATAATTACAAAATCCTTGTCGAATATACCTTCTTCAATCATTGAGTCACCCTTGACCTGAAGAACAAAGGCTCTTTTCTTCCCAGATACCATTGATGAGGCGATCTTTATAGAGGCATTCGGGTCGGTAATAGGTTCAATCGGTCTGCCGGCTGCAATAAACCCTAATATAGGTAATTCGATCGAGCTTGTTTCTGAGGTTGGTCTGTCTATAATTTCAATTCCTCTGATGGCACCATCGTATTTCTTAATAATGCCTTTTCTCTCAAGAGCTTGGAGATGCTCGTGCACGGTGGCCAGAGAAGAAACTCCTATAGCCTGAGCAATTTCCTGCAGGGTGGGGGAGTAACCGTTCTTCTGGATAAATTGAGAGATAAATTCGACAATCTGTCGTTGTCTTTTATATAGAGTTACAGCCATAAAATCATTATTACCAAATATTACCCAAAAGTCAACAACAAAAACCCAAAGGTTTAAGCTAAAATACTTTCACAAAGCACTCTGACATCAGGAGGTCAAATGACTCAAGAAGAAGATTTCTATTGGCTCCAACTTGCTGTTGAAGACTTCACCCGAAGGGTCTGGCAGAGAGAGCTCTCTAAATTTGCTCTCGACCACGAGATAGGCATGCCTGAAGAAACATTCATCTACTCTGACTACTACATCGTTATCAATCGAACCACAGAAGAGAGGATCAGTGTCTCGCTTATTCAACAACTGCCCTCTGAACCGGTGATGGTGTCACTCTTTTACTTCATAGATTACCCCCAGATTCCTCCTGAGATCCTCCACTGGAACATTTCGGAGTCTGTTGAAATGCTTGATGATATCACTGAACTCTGGACAGAAAATCTATTTGTCAGGAAGTACTGAGAGGAATCACATGACCAAGGAAGAAGATAGATATTGGCTTGACTCAGCGGTCAACAGCTTCACCACTCATGTCTGGGAAAATACACTTTATCCCCTGATCAAGCAACACAAGGATAACGACCTCCCACTTATGTTTCGCAATATCAAAGTGATCCTCACAGTCGATTGTCTCTGGGATGAGGGTCTCTACCAAATCAGCATCAAGGCGGATGGACCATTATTCGTCGTCTTCCTTGAGTACCTCACCGAAAGACCTCACGAAGAACCTTCTTTGACTTACGGGGACATCACCGACACCACTACCCTAATTGAAGAAGTGGTGGAGGCCTGGCAAGCAGGCCAATTCATGGAATTACCGTTTGAGTGATAGATTACTCCCGCCACAGGCGGGAGTTTTTTTATTCCCTGTATTAAGATTAGATATGCTGAAAATGATTACGCTCCTCATAGCCCTATTTTCCTTTGTATTAATTCCCCAGCAAGCACATGCTAAAAGTTACACCATTGATAATGCTCAGATAGATGTGCAAATCAATCCCGATGGAACCGCTGATGTTTCCGAGACACGCACCTACTCCTTCGATGGACATTTTGAAAATGGTGAGTGGCGCACCAACATTGAGAAAAACAGAATAGATATTAATTCGGTCTCTCTTTCAGAAGACGGCAAGGAATATCAACTGAATAGTGCTTTGTCACCAGGATATTACTCTGTGGATGAGTTTGGCAACGACCTAGTCATCAAATGGAAATACTCTGCCGACGATGAAACGAAGAACTTCACTATCAAATTCAAGATCATGGACGCTGTCAGCAACTATTCTGACACAGCCCAGTTCTATTGGAAGTTCATTGGTGATGGCTGGGGTGTATCTACTCAAAAGGTTCATGCCATTGTTAAACTCCCTTATCCTGCTACGGAAGAACACTTAAAGGCTTGGGGTCATGGACCTCTTGACGGAGTTGTCAGTATTACCGATCTCTCGACAATAACATTTGAAGTCAACTTCCTTCCCGCAAATACATTTTTTGAAGGAAGGGTCGTGTTTCCAACTCTTTCGGGAATTCCGATAGATTCAGACACAAAACTGCAGGAAATAATTACTGAAGAAGCAGCGTATATAAACGAAACCATAGAACAGGAAGAAAGAATGAAGTTTAAACCATTCAACTTCATTTTCTTTCTGTCACTAATAGGTGCACTTTATACATGGAAAGCTCAATCCTGGTTCAAAAAATGGCTCGAGAAAGGAAAGGATCCTAAACTACCGGAAATAAATCCAGCCGGCTCTCTCCACGAGCCCCCAAGTGACCTCGATCCGGCAATGGTTGATGCTCTCTTGGCTTTTAGCTACCTTCCAAGCACCAACTCCGTTACCGCTACCATTCTTAATCTTTGTCGAAAAAAGATAATCAAGATTACACAACAAAAAAAAGCACCGGTACTCGGTTTGTTTTCTCTGGAACCTGAAATTACCTTTGAGATTAAGGACAATCCCAGTCTAACTGAAATTGAAAGCAAGGTTGTCTCTCTTCTGTACCTTGATGAGCAAACCTCCATTACCAAAACAGAAATTCTGGAAAAACTTAAAGACGACACCACCAGGCTTACGGACTGGAATGCATGGCGTGACAAGGTCAAAAGCCAGTTACTTAAAAATGGCTACCTGGATACAGAAAGTAACAAACTTAAATCCCAAATGATCATCGACATTGTATTTTCGGGGATCTTTTCATTTATAGTAATTTTCTTTGCTCAGTTTCTAGGTATCTTCAGTAGTCGACCTGAGTTGATTATCCTTGGGGTTATGGGAATATCTGGAATTTACGTCTTTCTCCTAATACTTTTCTATATCACCATGGACAAACGTACACTCAAAGGTGCACAAGAGGCTGCGGGTTGGATTGCCTTTAAAAAATATCTGAAGGATTATTCCGTAACTAAAAATTATCCACTCGAATCGGTAATCATATGGGAAAAATATATTGTTTACGGTTCAGCTCTGGGTATATCTCTTAAAGCTCTCTCCGAACTACCGATCAAATTCAAGGGTGCCACAACCCAAACATCTTATCTTTACGCGGCGGGGTTGTCCGATAGCGGTCAGCTTAGCTTTGGTTCATTAAGCACAGGCTTCAATTCGTTAAGCTCCTCATACGGTGCATCCGGATCGGGTTCTTCCGGTGGCTTTTCGGGAGGTGGAGGCGGTGGCGGCGGAGGATCGGGCGGCGGAATGAGTTAGGCGGTAAAATATACACAATGGATTTCAAGATTAAGGCAGACTTTGTGCCTACCGGTGATCAACCGTTAGCCATTAGAAAGCTATCGGATTCGATAAAAAAGCAAAACCCTCACCAAACTCTACTGGGGGTTACTGGCAGTGGCAAGACCTTTACCATAGCCAAGATTATCGAAGAGACCCAACTTCCCACACTTATCGTTTGTCATAATAAAACACTCGCCAGTCAGCTTTATCAAGAGTTCAGAGATTTTTTTCCCGACAACGCCGTCAGCTATTTTGTCAGCTACTACGACTACTATCAACCCGAGGCTTACATCCCCCAAACAGATACATATATTGAGAAAGAAGCTGACATCAATCCGGAAATCGATAAACTTAGGCTTACAACTACGGCCAATCTTCTCTCCCGTCCTGATTCAATAGTCATCGCCTCAGTCTCTTGTATTTACAATATCGGATCACCAGCCAACCAAGAAGAATTTATCCTCCCCCTTACCAAGGGACAAGTAATCTCTAGGGAAACCATCATTCGTCGCCTCACTGACCTTCAATATCAGCGGACTAGTGCAGAGCTGACCCGTGGTTTTTTCCGCGCTATTGGCCAGACGGTACAGTTATTCCCTTCATATATGGACAAGGTGATCTCCTTTGTTTTTGACGGTTCTGTACTTAAAGATATCAATGTTCTTGATCCGTATAACTTCACCAAGATAGAACACGATGATCTAGAACACACGGGTCGTATCACCATTAACCCTGCCAAACTATTCATCACCAATCCCCAAAACCAACAAGCATCCCTCACACAAATAAAAAGTGATCTGGCTGTCAGGGTAGCAGAGTTAAAACTTGCTGGAAAAATAATTGAGGCTCACAGATTAGAACAGAAAGTTAACTATGACCTATCAATGATGGAGGAGGTGGGTTATGTCAATGGTATAGAGAACTACTCAAGATATTTTGACGGTCGTAAGCCAGGTGAAGCCCCATACTCGCTCCTTGAGTACTTTAATTACAATGCCAAAAAGTTTGGAAAATCTGGATTTCTCACCGTAGTCGACGAATCCCATATTTCCCTGCCTCAAATCAGAGGCATGTATAACGGCGACCAAGCCAGAAAGGAGAATTTGATCAACTTTGGCTTCAGATTGGAAAGTGCCAGAGACAACCGCCCCCTGACTTATTCAGAATTTCAATCCAGAACCCCTATTAAACTTTATTCATCTGCCACCCCTGGGGAACATGAATTGGGACTCTCTCAAACAGCGCCTATTCCTACTGTTGCTGAACAGTTGATTAGACCAACGGGTCTCCTTGACCCTGAGGTGTTTGTACATGAGACCAAAGGTCAGATAGACGATCTGACCAAAGAGATTATCAAAAGAAAAGAGAGGGGAGAAAGATCTCTGGTCCTTACTATGACCAAACGCATGGCGGAAGATCTGACCGACCACTTTAAAGATAAGTACGGTCTAAAAGTTGAATACCTCCATTCTGATATTAAAACTCTGGATAGGGCTGATATTTTGGATAGTCTCAGGACCGGTGACTTCGATTGTCTGGTCGGTATCAATCTACTTCGGGAAGGTTTGGATCTTCCTGAAGTATCCTTAGTCGCCATCCTTGATGCTGATAAAGAGGGTTTTCTCCGCACATCTACCGCCCTCATCCAAACTATGGGGAGGGCTGCCCGTCACTCAAGCGGTCAGGTCATTCTCTATGCTGATCGAATCTCCGATTCGATGAAAAAAGCAATGGAGGAGACGGCCAGAAGAAGAGAGACTCAGATCAAATACAACCTCGATCACGGAATTACACCCCAAACCATCATCAAACCGATCAGAGAAAGATTGCTCAAAAGAGATGATCAACTAGGTCAGGTGCCTCGGATCAAGGAGCTCGCAGAGCATGGCTGGACAGAGATTGAGGATATAGACCCGGAGACCTTAACACCTCAAAAGAAAAAGTCTCTCGTTGTAAAACTGAAGAAAATGATGACCAGAGCTGCCAATGACTGGAACTTTGAACTAGCCTCAAGATATAGAGACACTATAAAAAAACTTCAGTGATTTAAAATCTGTCTTCGGGGCTCGATCCCATTCCAGGAGTTTCGGAATTATAGTGAAAGCAGGTTGATCCGACCATCACTCCTCTTTTTTCAGAGTCCGTTGCGGTGTCCCAAAGAGCTTTCGGTATAAATCGGCCGTCATGAGCGATTATTCCCTCACTTGCCCCCTTAGCTACTTGTTTTTCAGGGTGGCTCTTTAAATACTCACCCCTCTTCTCTCTCAAAATGTCGGCAACTCTTGGGTCGTCAGATCCATCAATAAAAATCGTTTGTAAAAATTCGTAAGGCAATTCATTTACATTTCCACCAATATGTTGAGTTAGATTCTCAAGATTCATTTCTGACAGTCTGTCTACCTCGGCCAACAAGTCTGTTTTTTCTTGCCTTAACTTATCTGTATATTTTCCGAACCACTCCGGGACTTTGTCAGTTTCTCCTCCTTGTTCATATTCAAATGCACCGATTTCCATATAACAAATTTAACATATAATTGCTTCATGGTATCAGATATTGTCCAGTGGGGGAATCACACCACCAAACTCACCTGGATTCCCGGAAGAAGTAAGCCGACAGATTTTCCTTTTAGTCAATGTTATGCCGTGGTTTTTAACGATAAGGGAGAAATCCTCATCATCAACGCCGGTCAATGGATCATTCCTGGAGGCACTCCTGAACACCAGGAGACTGCCCAACAGACTCTCGAAAGAGAGTTAATCGAGGAAGCTGATGTTAAAGTCAATGAAATCGAACTTCTAGGCGCACAAAAGGTAGAGTTTCTCGATAGCCACAACCCTGTCTACGAACAAGGAGATGTCTTCTATCAACTAAGGTTCGTCTGCATGCTGAAAAAACTCCTCCCTCAGACACCTGATCCTGATAACGGCAAGGTGTATGAAAGAAAGTTCGTTAATGCCAAAGATGTCACCAATTACGTTAAGTGGGGGAATACCGGTGAGGCACTATTTAAAGATGCTTACGACTGGTTCGAAGATCGCGTTCGACGTTTACGCTGATATTCCTGAACAAATTTTCTCCGTCTTGCTTCCTCAATTGAAATCCCCAATCGGTTAGCCAATTTGATCGCTTGCGTCAATATCTTTGTCCAATTCATATAAGGATTTTACCTCATTGGCCCTTCGGGTATTTTAGGGTGTTTTGTGATAAAATAATTAGTCATGTCCGAAGTCTCACCAACAACTCATTTAATAGTCCGCGGAGCCCGTCAACATAACCTGAAGGACGTCAATTTAGTACTTCCCAAAAATAAACTGGTAGTCTTTACCGGAGTATCCGGTAGTGGAAAGAGTTCAATGGCACACGACACTATCTACGCTGAAGGCCAAAGACGCTACGTCGAGTCTCTTAGCTCCTACGCCCGTCAATTCCTCGGGGTTATGGATAAACCAGACGTTGATCAAATAGAAGGTCTCTCTCCGGCTATCCTGATAGACCAGAAGCAGGGAAGCCATAACCCCCGCTCAACAGTCGGTACCGTAACCGAAATTTATGACTATCTCCGTCTCTTATTTGCCCGTATTGGTCATCCTCATTGTCCCAAATGTGGTCGTGAGATTGTGCCCCAGGATATTAATCAGATTTATAAAGCCGTTGTCGAGCTAGCCACTGCTCACCCTGAATTCACCAAACAAAAAGGGGTCCGCCTGCTCATATTGGCACCCGTCGTCAAAAACCAGAAAGGTGAGTTTAAAGATCTCTTTAATAGTCTATACAAACAGGGCGTTGCCGAGGCCAGAGTTGACGGCAAAATCCTGTCTACTCAAACAACACTATCCCTTTTCAAGAACAACCGTCATCAAATAGAAGCCGTCATAGATAAATTAGTCATCGGTCAGGTTGGTGGGGTAATCGAATACGAGAAACAAAGACTGATCGATTCTCTCGAACAGGCAATCAAGATTTCTGATGGGGAAGTCATCGTTAGTGTTGTCTCCGACCCTTCACTCTCATTCCCGGAAGATCCTAAAGAAATGGAGGACCATCTTTTCTCACAAAAACTAGCTTGTCCTGTCGACAATATTTCCATTCCGGAAATTGAACCAAGATACTTTTCATTCAATGCTCCTGAAGGAGCCTGTTCGGAATGTACCGGACTGGGAACCAAGATGGTTCTCGATACCGAAAGCATAATTTCACCCTCACTAAGTCTTCTCGAGGGAGCCATTATCCCTTTGGCTTCTCAGTTTGAGACAAGGACCTGGTTTGCCAAATTAATTTTGGCTGTCATGGAATCCGCAGACCTTCAGGGGAATCAACCACTCTCCCTAATGACTTCAGAACAAAAAAAGATTCTTTTCCAGGGGGCAGGAAACAAAGTTTTCTCCATTAAAGGTATAAACCGCCACGGACAATCAACAACCTGGAAGAGTCAGTATGAAGGCCTTGCCAAAGAATTCGAGCGTAGATATGAGGAATCGACCTCCGATTCATTTAAAGAGGAAGTTGAGAAATATCTAATAAAAAAAACCTGTCCGGTGTGTAATGGAGCCCGGCTAAAACCCGAGGTACTCGCAGTTCACGTAGACAACCACTCGATCAGTGAGATAACTTCTTGGTCGATCGAAAACACCATAAAATTTTTCAGTGGACTAACCGAAAAGCTGACTCCCAGTGAGATTCAAATATCCGAACCTATCACCAAAGAAATCCAAGATCGATCCAACTTCCTGGCTTCCGTCGGACTTGAATACCTTACCCTTGGACGTGAATCGGGGACTCTTTCCGGGGGAGAGCTGCAGCGCATTCGCCTTGCCAGTCAAATAGGTAGTCGTCTCACAGGTGTTCTTTACGTTTTGGACGAACCTACCATCGGACTTCATCAGCGAGATAACGAAAAACTTATTCGTACTCTTAGAGATCTTGTGAACTTGGGTAATTCACTGATTGTCGTCGAGCATGACCGCCAAACGATAGAATCTGCAGATTACTTAGTCGAATTCGGACCCAAAGCCGGAGATCATGGTGGTGAAATTACCTTCGAAGGATCGGTCAGCGATATCAACAAATCCAACTGCCTTACTGGTCAATATTTATCTGGCAAAAAAGACATTGTTGCTAAAAAACATAGATACGAAGGGGATAACCAGGGGAAGATTCGCCTGACCGGTTGTACACATCACAATCTAAAGTCCATTGATGTCGAATTTCCCCTCAATAAATTTATTGCAGTCACAGGAGTCTCTGGCTCAGGAAAATCATCTCTCGTCGTTGAAACTTTATTCGAGTCTCTGGCTCAAAACCTTAACCCTCTCCATCGCAAGCAATCAGTCGAGTTCGAGACCATAACTATCCCCGACGCAGTTAAAAGAGTCTCGCTCATTGACCAAAGCCCTATAGGCAAAACACCTAGAAGTAATCCTGCCACTTATACCAAAGTTTTTGACCAAGTCAGACAGCTGTTTTCCAATACTCAGGAAGCTAGATATCGGGGTTACGGTCCGGGTAGATTTAGTTTCAACGTCAAGGGCGGTAGGTGTGAAACCTGCGAGGGTGATGGACAAAGAAAAATCGAGATGCAGTTCTTGGGCGACATATATATTACCTGTGAGACCTGCAAAGGTACCAGGTTCAACGATCCAACACTGGAAGTAGAGTACAAAGGTAAGAATATCTCTCAGGTTCTTAATATGACCATGGATGAAGCAGCCGACTTCTTTAAGGGGATTCCCGCCATATCTAAAAAAATGGAAACAATTCGAAAGGTCGGACTCGGCTACATTAAACTGGGACAACCCGCACCTACCCTTTCAGGAGGTGAAGCCCAAAGAGTTAAACTAGCCACCGAATTGGCTAAGACCGGCTCCGGTCACACAATCTACATTCTGGATGAACCTACTACCGGACTTCACTTTGACGACTTAAGTAAGCTGGTTCAGACCCTCTCTGACTTGGTAGCCCAGAATAATACTGTTATAGTCATAGAACATAATCTCGACGTCATCAAAAACGCCGACTATATTATTGATATGGGTCCTGAGGGTGGAGATACTGGGGGTGAGATAATCGCTCATGGCAGTCCTCAATCATTGACTGCATCATCTGATACGCCTACATCAAAAGAATTAAAGAAATTATTTACTTGATAAATAGATGAAGACAAAACTCTGCCTCTTGCTTCTTTTTTTGTCTACACTATTTCACTTCACAGTTACCCGTCCCGTCCAAGCGCTTGCCAAGTTTTCGACAAACTATCAGGTAAACTACACCGTTTATCCTAGTGGAGTGACTCACGTCAAATTTCTTATTAACCAAGTAAATAACCTGTCCGTCGTTTACGCAACCGAGTTTAGTCTGAGTGTCAATCACACAAGGCTCGAGAATATCAGGGTCGCGGATGAGAATGCCTCTCTGGTTCCGAATGTGATCAGGACCCGCAATGGTTCAATAATTAGTTTTTCTTTTCTAAACAAGGTTGTTGGTAAAGACAAGAAACACTTTTTTACTATTGAATACGATACCACCGACGTCACTACTAAGGTTGGTAATACCTGGGAGATTAATATACCCAAACTTGAACCTGATGAAAATACCGTCGATCATAACATCATTCTCACATTGCCTTTAAACTTCCCTCAACCGGCCTTTATCGATCCCAAACCCTCCGCGATCGTAAATAACAATTACTATTTTTCCGGTAAATCACTGGGCAATAGACATATCAGTGCTGTATTTGGTCAAGAGCAATATTATCGCGTCATTTTGGACTACCACCTCCAAAACAATACCAAGAAAAAATCGATTCAGAAAATTGCCCTTCCTCCGGATACTAACTACCAAAAAGTCCTTATCGAAAAAATCGATCCTAGGCCTGAAAAGTTCGAGACCGACATAGATGGAAACTGGTTGGCTACCTATACCGTAGATCCGGATGAAAAGCTAGACATAAAAGCCAATCTGGCAATCAAAGTAAGCTTCCTTCCCGCGACAAAGAATAATAGTCACCCCGAAGCCTTTCTCCAAAGCAATAATATCTGGGACTATGACAACCCCATCTTCACTATCCCTGATATCCAATCTCTCAGAACGCCCAAAGCAATTTATGACTTCGTAGTCGATAAATTTACTTATGACTTTAACAAAGTAAGCAAGCTAAAAACTCAGAAACTTTCTGCTTCCGAATCGCTGAAACAACCTGAGAGTGCAATTTGCTCGGATTTCACTAACACATTCATCGCTATATCCCGAAAGGCAGGGATCCCCGCCAGGGAACTCCAAGGATTTGCCCTTTCCGAAAACCCCGACCTTAAACCATTAAGTCTTAAACAGGATGTTCTCCACTCATGGCCGGAATTCTTTGATTCGGAAAAAAATACCTGGGTTCAGATTGACCCGACATGGGCAAAAACAACGCAGGGGATTGATTACTTTAATAAACTGGACTTCAATCACATTGTCTTCGTTATCCATGGCACTGATCCGAACATGCCCATTACCGCCGGAGGATACAAGAATGGTGATAATCAAAACAAAGATGTTTCCGTAGAACCGATATCAGAAATGGAATTTCCCAGTGCACAAATCGCCATCGGAGAAATCAAACAAACCGATGGAGTTGTCAGTATTGAATTGAAAAATAATAATCCTGTAGGTTTCTTCGGCAGTATCAACATTGAAAAGAACCAATATATATCCGATAACACCAATCAGGTTACCATCGCACCATTTTCATCAGAACCTTTAAGGATTGGTGTCAATCACCGCCCTTTGCTGAATAAAAGACTGGTCACAACTATAATATCCATTAATGGAGCCAGATATGAGCAACGAATCCAAATTGAACCGCTATTCTCGCCGGTTCCCCTTTTCTCCGGAATCGGAGGACTTTTTGTCGCAGGTACCTTCCTTACCAGGCGTTTATATCTTCGAAGACGACAAAGGAAAACCACTTTACATAGGTAAATCAATCAATCTCAGATCGAGGATCAAGCAACATCTAGAGGGATATCGCACAGCTTTTACCAAGGCCGTTCATTACGTTCCTCTTACAAAAACCCTGTACTTTAAAACTGTTTTTAATGATCTAGAGGCCATCATTCTCGAGTCTAACTACATCAAGTCTTACCAACCCCGTTATAACGACATCGTCAAAGATAACAAAAGCAATCTCTATATTATATTTACTGATCCTCCTAATATTAAGATCCTTAAAACAAGATCATCAGACATCCGCACTCTTGAACTGGATAATTACGAAAAGCAGGTCTTTGGACCTTATACCTCTAGTAACACGGCTACGGTTCTTCTAAAGCAAATCAGGAGAATCTTCGGATACTGCCTTTCCCCCTTCAACCCAACCCAAAGAATGTGTTTTAACCGACATCTTGGCCACTGTCCTGGAGCGTGTGATGGCACCATTTCCAGATCAGAATACAATTCGCATCTTGGGAAGTTAAAGAAGTTTCTCTCAGGTCGATTTAAAACCTTGAAGAAACAACTCACCGCAAACATTATTAAAGCTTCTAAGAAGTTGGATTTTGAAACTGCTCTGGACAATAAGAATGAGCTTCTCGGTTTGGAAAACACACTTACTACTCAAACTACCAGCCTACTTCTCAGCCTATCCGACGCCAACGACCAACTTCTCAAAGAAATACCAAAAAAACTAAACCATCCACTATTGACCGATCCACCTATTAGGATCGAGTGTTTTGATCTGGCACATCTGATGGGGGAGAGCTATGTTGGTTCCATGGCGGTCTTTGAGAATTGTTCACCTTCAAAATCTGAATACCGTCATTTTAAAGTCAGACAACCGGACAAATCCGACCCATATGCAATGAGACAAATTATCTCCCGACGACTGAATCACCCAGAATGGGGAAGGCCGGACCTAATTGTTTTGGATGGGGGAATTCCACAACTGTCGGTAGTCTCCTCTGTAGTTCCAATAGGAATCCCGGTAATAACTCTTGCCAAACAAAAGGAAATAATCTATTTCTACGACGATTTGGGAGCTGTCACCAGCAGACACCTGGATCTTGACGATCCGGTATTGAATTTATTCAGATTCATCAGAGACGAGGCACATCGTTTTGCCAACACTTATCATTCAAGACATAAAGCAAAACATCTGGTCTCCCAGGATTAAAAAGGATATACTTTTATTAGCATGAAACGCTTGTTAAGGACAATTTCTATCAATTTGCTGGTTTTATACCTAGTTGATCTTGTTTACCCAGGTTTTTCTATCAAACACGATCCTAAGATCCTCCTTACTGCCGCCGTCATCTGGCTCCTTCTGAATAAGGTAGTTAAACCTATTATCAAGCTGCTTCTCCTGCCTATCAATCTGATAACCCTAAACCTTTTTGCCTGGGTTGTCAGCCTTCTTACTCTCTTCTTACTTCAATCCATTGTCGGAGACATAGAAATTGTCTCTTATCAGTTTCCCGGATATTCCGTCGAGGGATTTGTCGTTCCTCCTCTCTTTATCAATTTGTTCTTCTCCTATCTAATCACCTCGACACTCCTCAATACCTTTTTGGCCTTTGTTAAGTGGCTGATATCCAAAGAGGAATAAAATAGGAAGATAATTTATAATCAAGACCTATGCAGCTCACCCTTATACTCCAAATCGTTGTTTCCATCGCGCTTATAGTCCTCGTCACTCTTCAGTCCAAGGATTCGTCCCTTGGTAGTTCCTTTTCCTCGGTGACACAATCAGGTTTCCATACCAAGAGAGGACCCGAAAAAGCCTTATATCTTGTGACCATCATCGTCGGTCTGGTCTTTCTAGTTCTTTCGCTTCTTAACATCCTTTTCGCACGATGATTAAAGCCATAAGAGAACAATTTTGGTACACCAGATCATTTATCAAAAAATACTCCGCTCAGGTACTCCTAGGAACTATTGTCACTATTCTTCTCGCACTCGCGGGTAATTACCTACTATCCAAGCTTCCAAAATCTAAGCCTTCATACAGGGTAGGCCTTATAGGCCAGTACACCACCAGCCAGCTTCCTCAAACCATCCTTAACCTCATAAACGGAGGACTGACCACCTTCAATGAACAACTTGAAGTTATCCCCAACCTTTCTGAAAAATGGCAAATTGACCAACAAAGCAACACATATACCTTCGAATTGAAGCCAAATCTCCAGTGGAGTGACGGCTCTCAGGTTAATCTCAAAGATATAAAAATTTCCATACCTGGTGTCTCGGTGGAAATGATCGAACCTAACTCAATAAGTTTTAAGCTCCCATCTAAGTTTTCACCTTTCCCTTCACTGCTTAACTTCCCATTGATAAGCTCCAAGGGTAAAGTGGTGGGAGATTTTGATATTCGCATTAAACAAAAGGGTAGTGGGGTAGTCACTCAAATACTGCTTGAATCACCCGAAAAAAAAATAACCTTTAATTTTTACTCAACTGCCAAACAAGCGATTACGGCCTACAAGTTGGGTCAAATCGACCTGGTGGCCGACATTCCAACCTCACAAGATGGAGACTTGGCATCATTTGGCAAATTAAATAAAAGCGTTGATGAGAGCCAGGTAGTCATGGTCATTTTTAATCAAAGTGACCCCAACCTCAAAGACAAAGCCACTCGACAGGGAATTTCTTATGCCATAAAAGATAAGTCTTTTGGTGAAACACCTGCTCTGACCACGATTAATCCAATGTCATGGGGTTTCAATCCACTGGTCAAGACTTACCAGCATAACCTACAAAGAACCAAAGAGTTGATAAAGTCTACTCTTACCCTTGAGTTATCTACTCTCCCGGAGCTACTTCCTGTAGCTGAAAAATTCAAAGATGATATCGAATCCGACTTGATCAAAATAAACATCAAAGTGGTCACTTCAACCCCGGATCAATTTCAACTTTTCCTAACAACTTTTAACATTCCCGTAGATCCCGACCAATACCAGCATTGGCATTCCACTCAAGCTGGAAACATCGGCAAGAGCAACGACGAAAAAATCGATAAGCTTCTCGAGGATGGTCGTACGACCTTCGATCAGAAAGAGCGAAAACTAATTTATCTAGACTTTCAGAAAACTTTCTCGGAGGAGCTTCCGGCCTTGATTCTCTATCATCCTTCGTACTTCAACCTGGCCAGGAAAGAGGCTTATTTTGATATAATCAACATCACCAAATCTTCAGATTAGGCTTGGGCGGGTGGCGAAATTGGTAGACGCGCAGCGTTCAGGACGCTGTGGGAGCAATCCCTTGGGGGTTCAAATCCCCCCCCGCCCACTTAGTATATTAATCATCCTTATATTTACGGCTAACTAGAAATATAGATTCAACCACCACTTTGGTAGGGGTGGTTTTTTCATGCCTGTGATAAAATATACAGGTACGATTAGCCGAGGTGGCGAAATGGTAGACGCACTACCTTGAGGTGGTAGCGCCCTTAACAGGCATGGAGGTTCAAGTCCTCTCCTCGGCACAAAAGTCCTTACGGATCCTTAGCTCAGCTGGTTAGAGCGTTCGGTTTACATCCGAAAGGTCGAAGGTTCGATCCCTTCAGGATCCACAGAAATATCCCATGTGATAGGATTGTTTGATGAAAGCTCGTAAGAAAGTTGTTGTTATTGGCGGAGGCACGGGTACTTATACGATTCTTCTCGGATTAAAGAAATACAACTATGATATTTCTGTAATTGTTACCATGACCGACTCGGGAGGCAGCAACCGGGTTATTAGGGACGAGTTTGGACTTTTGCCCACCTCGGATATCAGACAGGCGATGGTCGCCTTGGCATCGGAAAATGTGGACGACCTCTATAGGAAGCTATTTACTTATCGTTACCATCAGGGAACCGGTCTTAATGGCATGACGTTCGGCAATCTATTCATGTTGGCTCTGACGGACATCCTGGGGTCCCAAAAAGAAGCTCTTAGTGAAACCTGCAGGCTATTGGGAGTTAAAGGTAATATCATTCCGGTCACCTTTGACAACTCTCAACTACTAGCCCGTTACGATAACGGGAAACAAGTCCTGGGTGAGCACTCTATTGACGAGCCTAGCGAAGAATTCGCATCACATAGAATCATCGAACTTGAGACCATTCCCCAAGCTCACGCTAACCCTGAAGCCATTGATGCCATCATGGGTGCCGATATCATTGTCTTTGCTCCAGGAGACCTTTATACAAGTCTGTTAAGCAATATCATCGTCAAAGGCATTAGAGAAGCAGTCATAAAATCCAGGGCAAAAAGGATCTATATAGTCAATCTGATGACCAAACACGGTCAGACTAACCATTTTAAAGCTAGTGATTTTTGCCTAGAGCTATCGAAATTCCTTAAGGGACATAACCCGGACTATATCCTAATCAACAAGCCCATGAAGTTAAGCAGGCAAATAGCCAAGCGCTACGAAGAAGAAAGGGCAGAAATCGTCACCGACGATCTTGATGAACACTGGGAAAATCTTGCAGGGTCAAGAATCATTAGGAAAGATTTTACGGCCAAAGAGGTCTTTGAGAACGCAAAGGGGGACAAGCTCAGAAGAAGCCTTATTCGCCACGACTCCGACACTCTCGCGAAGATCGTCTCCGATATAGCTTCAGGTAAGATATAATACTCAAATCACGTTTCTCGAGGAGGGTACCTTGAACAAGAAAAGTAATGATCCTTATTATCTACTTCTCAGCGAACGATATTTAAGAGCCTACAGTGTTATCCACGATTATGAAGTTATTCAGGCAACAAATCGTCTATCTTTGAAAGCTGCTGTTACCGATGAGGAAAAGACATTTCTCAGACGGGAAATGTATTCCGGACGAAAACTATTGTCCAGCCTCAATAGAGATATCCGGAATTTCTACCACTACCGCGAGATTCACAATTTTAGCCCCTGGGAATAGATATCCTTGCTCACCGTTTCGGTGAGCTTTTTTGGTAT
>CAZYOB010000002.1:4836-27353 GCA_964648275.1 uncultured Pseudomonadales bacterium | reverse complement strand
CACAGGTAAACTCTAAACTAATTCCGCCAATTGAGACATTTTTGTTATAATTAGGCTCACAAGCCAAGCTAGCCAAGGTGGTCACGGCGCGAGTCTGAAAAACTTGAGATTGAGGTTCAACTCCTCAGCTTGGCACATTGCACAGCCTATGCGGGAATAGCTCAGTTGGCTAGAGCGTCTCCTTGCCAAGGAGAAGGTCGCGAGTTCGAGTCTCGTTTCCCGCTCACTAGAACAAAGAATCACCTGTTGGTGATTTTTTTGTATATGTGACCTTTTTACCCACGGATATTCCCAATCGCTTCGCTTCTCCTGCCTCTATTTCCAGAACTACACTAACCGGTGTGCTTGGTTGTACCCGAGCAATATCGTCATTAACAGGCACCGGAACGTTTTCGTCAATATCAACGATTGTGTCACCGTCTATCCAGATTATATCCAAGGGAAATCGCATATCTTTCATCCAAAACACATGCCTGTCCCTGGAACTCATGATAAATAGCATCCCCTTGTCTTGACCCAACTCCGTTCTCCCGGATAAACCCTGTGCTTTTTCTGCCTCCGAGTCGGCAATCTCAACAATGAAGCTGTTTTCACCAATAGTTATCCGATCGACAACGTCTGACTGTGGTCGATATCCAAACAAACCAACAAGACCACCAATCAACAGAATAATTACCGCTAAATACTTCACTTATCTCCAATATATCCCAAAAATTGGACTCTGATGGTAAAATCTCAAAGTATCTAAAGCAACTTGAAATTAGGAGGAATGCACATGAGTAATTTAAAGCTGAAAAGAGTCTTGATGATCTCTTTGATCGTATTGGGTGTAATAGGTTGTCTGTTGCTGAGTTATTTGGCTGCCACTGGAGCCTGGGGCTGGACTGTAACCACCATAGAAAGCCTAATCACTCAGGGACCTGCGGCTATTATCTCAGCCATTTTGGCAGTCCTCTTTTCGTACTACTGCCTTATCCCATTGGTGATCATTGTCCTATACCTCATCTTTGTTTACTTCGTCTATATTCGCTAGACTTTCCGACTCCGGTTGACCCCGGAGTTTTTCTTTTCTTGCTCCCAAAGGTATAATACATAACGCATGACTCAAAACAGGATAGAGCCTAATGAGTTCGAAAAAAACCTGATTTCTCTATATTTAAGACACGGCTCTATCGAGCAAGTTTTTAATATAAAAAATTACGACCTTCCCGTCTCCTTTGCCACCTATCACCGCCTGCTCAATAAATTTGGGATCATCAAGTCCGCCGGACCAAACAGTAGACTTTCAGAATCACTTCATGTTCTGTCTCTGATTAATAACTACAAAGTTCCTCTAGAAAGGGTTTATCGAAAATACGCCCCACACACTCTAAAGGTTTCAACCAATACCCTCCACCGTATCATGCACCATATTAGGCTTGGAGTTACTAGACGTTGCGGAGCGGCTATCTTAATTTCACACGAATCTAGTAAGGATAGATATCTCCTGGCTCAGGATGTCAGCCTCAACAATCCCTCACTTGGTGAACCAGGTGATTTTTCCCTACCCATGGGACATACCCGAATGCAGGACAATTCAACGACCTCTATTACTCGGGTGCTTCAGCAAGAGGTTTTCACGAATAAATGCTTGGATGGCAGCTTCCCATTCAATCTGATATCTAAAAATGCCAAACCTATATTCTTCATAAATATCGCCGATATTAAAGTAGCGGTTTTCCGGCTGATAATCCCTGACAAATACAATGATTTCTCCAGTTTTAAACTACAAGGTCATTGTTTTAAAAATCAAAACGAGCTTCAAGCAATAAAAATTAGACCTGGAGTAGGGGAGATAGTCGAAAAATATGAAGAACTGAGGTTTGCGCCTCAATCAAATACAGAGATTGTCATTAATTCAAAATTAAACCTTGCCCTTTCTGAGCTTCCGGAGCGCTTAAATTAGCCTCAGGCATGGTAAAATATACTCACTTTGCCGAGTCGTCTAGTGGTAGGACGCCTCCCTTTGGAGGAGGATATCCTAGGTTCGAATCCTAGCTCGGCAACAAAACGCTTGAAAAATTCGACAAAGTGACAAGTTACTTGGTGTCAATGGTTTAGAGGTAATGTGAACCAAAAGACTGTTTTATGATCCTCTGATTCAAAACCCACCCTACCCCCCAATTTTTCCACAAACAACTTGACAATGTATAGACCCATTCCCGTACCGCCTTCTTTAACTTTCTTTGCTTCTGCTGCTCGGTAAAACTTTTCGAACATGTGCGGCCTTGCTGCTTCTGAAATGACCTCTCCAATATTACTGATAGAAATCTTCAAGAAGTTTTCTTCCTTTAATACATCTACTACCACCTCAGTTCCTGGATCAGAATATTCGACTGCGTTGGATATAAGGTTTTGAAAAATACCGTGCAAAAGTTTTATGTCTGTGGACAAAGCTACACGAGCGTTCTCAATACCCGTCAGTGTGATCGTTCGCTTGGAAGTTTCAACATATGGCTTAATCTCTTCAAGGAATTTATATATATATTCCAAGAGATTGATATCTTGCAAATCAATGTTTTGGGTTCCAAGTTCGATTCTTGAAACGTTCAGCATGTCGTTGACTGTGCTACCTAAAACCTCAACAAAATTCGTCACATTCTTTAGGTGTGTTTTTTGCTGATCACTAAGTTTCTCCTCCGGTATATCCAAAAGCTGCAATGACCACCTCATCCCGGCGATGGGAGTTTTTAATTGGTGGGTAGCGATAGATATGAATTCGCTCTTAATTCTGTCAATTTCCTTTTCCTGGGTAATATCTCTAAAAGTGATTACGACACCTATTCCTTTATCGCTCCAGGTAATGGCTTTGATGTTAATCGCTATAGGAAGTTTAGTCTTGTCCTTCCTAATGCAGAAAACTTCAGAAGTAAATGAACTGTTGACATCTACCAGAAGGGGCTTGCCCTCACTGTCTTCCAATTCGAGAGTTTCTACTAACGGTTTACCGTAAACTTCCTGAAAACTCCACCCCAACATCCTCCTGGCAGCAGAATTGACCACTGTGATCCTTCCGTATTGATCTGTGGCTACCACACCGTCACCAATACTCAACACAAGGGCGTCACCTTTAACCTTTTCCCTCTCAATCTCTTTCTTTGCCTGATCCAGGTCCTCAATCATTTTTATCATCGTCTTCTGGGCATTTTCCAATAAGACATTCTGTGACTTCAGCGCCTCAGAGATTGCCTTTCCCTGAGTGAATTCACGGATATTACACTGAACGATCCTCTTTTCTCCTGCTTCATAGACATTGCTAATAAAAGTAACCTTAATAAGCAATCCATCTTTTGTTTGTAGCGGTAAATTCTCGTAACGGGTAGTTCTGTTTGTACGCAACCCTTCAAATGCTTCCATGTTGGGAATGATGTTATTAAGAAGGTCAATCTCCCATATCTTTTTCCCAACAAATTCTTCATAGCCAAAAAGTTGAAAAATATATGAATTTGCTTCAATTATCACTCCCGTTTCTGCATCAACTAGTAATATTCCGTCTTGTGAATTTTCAAATATCTGACGATAGAATACATCGGGCGACTGAACCGAAGCATTGTTTGAACGAGAAAAAATTTCCGATAATTGTTTCAGCATTTTTCCTGCTCAATAAATAAAATATTCTTAATTTCTTCTCTTGTGATCTTAAAAAAATTGTAACATATGTTATATATACGAGGTTGATGCATAGCAAAATAATGTTGGGAATATCTAAACAAAACCCACCCTGAATAAGGTGGGTTTGTTTATCTGCTTACACCCCGCCACTATGGACTGATAAGGACCAGTCCTGGGTTTGTGCCGATCTCATAGATAATGGCTGATGTTCCTCCATCATTTGCTGTCACAGCTGAGTTATCGGTCGATTCGAGATAGGTATTGAGCTCGTATGTGTTTCCATCACTTCTGAAAGCATAAAGCATACTTCCCGCTGCAATCTGTGTCGTTCCATCGGAAATGACCGTCACTGTAGTGGCGTTTTGACGTGGGTCTATCGGTAATACCGAAAGGTACTTGGAAACGTCCATGCCAACATAGTTAGCGGTATTGGCTGCCTCACGACTACCGGTAGATGCACCGGAGTAGGGAGTGGTTGTGGTTCCTGGCAGGGTTTCTCCATCTGCGATTGACAAATCAATTGCTTTTCTTACGGTTGCCAAGTCCGACAGTCTGGTTGCGTCTCTACTTTTTCTCTGAGCCTCGGCAGGATTAATTGCCAAAACCACTAGCGTTGCCAAAATTCCCAAGATAGCAATCACCACTAAAAGCTCGATTAGTGTAAAACCTTTAAAGTTTTTTTTCATTCATTATTCACCTCCATTCGTTTTTCATATTAATAATATTCATGTCTATTCATATGGCTCAACCCTAACAACGGGAAGATTCGTGGATCTGGAGGCGTCTGGCTTTATAGAGTCCCTCAGAGTTTCCAGATTACTTTCCTTAAATGTGGGCACATTGATTGAGGTGATCGTTAGCGGTAGAGTAGGGACTTCACGCAAAGAGAAAAGGCCATAAGCAACATAAATTGCCAATCCAAGCCATAAAATCACACTGACAACAATGTATACCGACAAGTTCGTTCTTAGATGGTCTTCTCTTTCTTTAATTGTCATATATCTATATTGAGCATTAATGATCCGGTAAAGGACGCCTTAACTCCGGGTTTAGTTTCATGGGTCAGAACCGTAATTTTGTCTGTTTTATAAAAATAATTCATTTTTGCTAGATCGGACATAAAACTCCTGACATTGTCAAAACTCCCTTCAAGGTTAATTTGCAATCCAAGTCCCGGCAACAATTTACCGGCGATATCGATTGTTTCAGGAAAGTCATCAAAATCCAAAATTACCGTCAAGCTTCTATCCCTGGCCAGTTGTTCTAATGATGCTGCGAATCTAGCAACACCCTCCTCATCGGAAGGTAATGCGCTCAGCCAGACGTTTGTTTCTCCTGCAACGCCGGGAAGACTATCCGAAAGATCGGCCAACTTAACTCGATTTTCAGCCAAATTGTTGGTTTCTGCTTGTGCCAAATTCACTAGCCTCAATTGCTTTTGTGTTAGGAAAAATAAGGCGACGATCACTCCAAGAAGTAACAGGAATATTGTTAGATGCGCTGTTGGTATGGTTGTTTTTCTCATAGTCGTGCTTGGCTGGCAATTCGGAATGTAATTCCGGTTTCTTTTTCTAGACTCCCAAAATAAAGCACTCCATTTGAAAAATCAGATAATCGCAGAAGGGAATCGTAGAAATCCAAAACCAATTGACGTGAATTGGCATTTCCAGTAATCAACCATGTACTGGTTTTGTCAATAAGTCTTGCACCTCCCAAATTTCTGGAATATACAAAACTAGTAAGGGTAATCCCCAAGGGAGTCGTATTCTGGAGCTCTCGTAACAATCCGTCTTCTCCGCCGGTAGCTCCTCTGAGTAAGATTAATCGATCTGTCAATTTATTTATTTCCTCTGTTCTCCTGATAAGCTCGGCACTTGAAGAGGCTACCAACTCGGCTCTGTATTGTTGATTTAGAGATTTCAGATTATCCAATCTGACATTGCTGGACTGCCATAAAAATATCATTGCAACCGCTCCTAAAACGGTAAGGGCGCTTAATAAGGAAAGGACTACTCTCCACACACCCAATACTCCACCTCGAACTTCCTCCAACCGAAAATCCGCCGGCAACAAGTTTACAGATAGCTCACTTACTGCAGTCTTCATACTAAGTCCGTGAGAGGTATGCAGCAGATTGTGATTTTGTGCATCAGGAGTCAGTCGACTTTTGGCCATCACCACTGGTAATTTCGTTTCCTGCAGACGATTCGCTATTTCTACGATCGTGGAACTAAATCCCGATACTAATAATTCTTGCACTGGTCTTTCCGGATGCTTGGAATTGGCGAACTTAACATATTCTCTTACCGATGTGAGAATTCCACCCTTACTTTCAATATCTTGTTCGGTCAAGAAGTCGGACAATCTGGGATTCCCATTGGTTAGATAGATGAACTCTGTTGCTCCATCCCCTAAGAAAACCATCAGTTGGTTTTTGCCTTTAAGTTGACCGGGGTCAATTATCCTGATATTTGAAAAAACCGCAGGTTCGACACTGACCAGATTCAATCCAATACCTCTGACCAAGCCCATATACGCCTTGATAATATTTTTTGGGATTGCAGCCAGTAATACTTCAATCAAGCCACTCACATCCTTTCCAATGATAATTCTGTCTGTCTCCACCTCACCGGGTAAAACTGGTAACAAGGACTTCACTTGCCAATCTATCGCCTCATCCACGTCTCTTCCGGCAAGTTTTGGTAGAGTGAACTCCCTTAAAAACACTCTACTGTCACTGATCCCGACTACCACGTCCATTCCCGCCGAAATCGGCGACGGTTGAGTCTCAGACAGCATTCGTATCAAAACCTGAGACAGTCTCGCCGGATCGCGTATTTCACCGTTAACGATTAAACCTGTGGGTAAAGGGGTCTGGTTAAACCTCACCAATCTTTTTAGATCGGAGCTGATTTCTGATACCTCAATATAGTCATCTGTAAAATATATTCCAATCGAAGGTTTAGATGCCATAACTCTACTATACCTAATATTCTGTAATACTTACAACACTCCAGCCACCCGTATCCGTTCCAAGGATAGCTTGAGCCAAACTGGGATCATAAGAAACTATAGAATTACTCTTTAAATGGACCTTTTTACCCAACACGCCGGAGATGACCGAATTGGAACCGATATTAATACATCCGTCGACCGCCACAAAAACCACCGTTGCGGTGTTACTGGTCAACTCGATAGCTGGATTTATTTCACAAATATCACCTCTATTTTCAGAAATAAAGATCAAACCCGCACCTTGGGAATTAAGCGAATATTGCACGTTACTGCTGGTAACTATTCTGCCCTTGACAAGGGGGTTGTCTGGATCGGACGCTACCACAACGATCGAATCTTTTTCAGCGGATTCAGCAGTAGACAAAGTGTTGTTCTGGGCAATATCGATATCACCTTTAACCCAGATGGGTCCATCTATAGTTAGATTAATACCACTTGGAACAGAAAGATTCCCCAATATCTGCCTGTTCCCTAATATCCCTGTTCCTAAAGTACAATCAGTGCCATCAGTTTCTAAAACAGTACAGTCGCCGGACCAAACACCGCCTGCCAGTGCCTTGTTTTTCCAATAGTTGGCATCAACACTGGCCATTTCTACAGGGGATGGTGGATTGGTACTCAAGTAATTTCCTGCATAAGGACAATTAGTTGGTGGCGCCGGTGATCTGACGTTTCCGTTGACCAAACAAGCGGTCAGAGAACCTGCTCTTGCATCTTTTTGAATATAGACACCGCCAGTGTCTGGTGAGGCTAGACCTCCGATAGTACCAACTGCCCAGACACTTCCCAAAATTCTGGACCCGGCTATTCCGCTGGATGCCCGAACTCCCAACACGGATCCATTTGAATATACGTTACCACTGGTATTGTTAGCACCAACGACTAAGGTACCTCCCTCCAACTCAAATCCTCCCTCTCCTGACTGAGCAGCAAAAATAAAACTGGCCTTACTGCTAGACGAAGCAACTTTAACTTCCAATCTTTTTGTCACTCCATCGATAAATCCCTCTGACTGAACTGTCCGTTGAGTATTGTCACCGATGATTTGTGCCGAGACCGTTGCCCCATTATCAAGAGTCAAAGTTACCGAATAGGTGTCACCGAATCTCTGTCCAGATCTTAGTCTGTACATTAGTTCATCAACTCCCGCCCAGGCAGCATACCAAGCGGAATCCGCTGTGTGAATGGTTTCCTCAATCTGAACATTACTCACCGATAAAGTTCCGCTGGAAAGAGTGACGATCATGGCTACCAATCCCACCAATAGAACCAAAACTAAGCTTGCTTGTCCTGAAGAATTTCTAATAACCATTAATCTATTAGATTGGTAAATGAATCGTTAAAGCTCATCTGAAAATCATCAAAGGGTAAAATTGTTCTCATCTCTCCGTTTACGGATACCTGCCTTCCACCGGTTGAAAGTGGAGTGATCGTAAAACTTAAAGACAACAATTGAGAAGTTGTAAGGAAAAAGGGGCTATCAGGGACAGGATCCGGTGAACAACCGATACCTGTTGTTTTGCTGTAGCGAACATTCCTCAACATATCGTCATAAATAAAACTCCAACACTCATTTAATGAAACTAGTTGCAAAGTATTACCACCTCCGGACACGACCGATGCATTCTGGATCGCCCCTCTTAGGGTGTGAGAAAAGACGCGCAATTGTTCCTGGGTCCTTGTTGCCGCCAAAGTCTGATCTCTCAAGCTGAGACTTGAAAAAATTAACCATACCGAAGCCACACTAACAACTGAAAAGATTGATATTGCTATTAATAGCTCAAGTATCGTGAATCCATTATATTTATGTCTCATTTAGCGCCAATATGTTATTAATGTGTCGTAAAAATAGCTCTTATCTCTCCCCACCTCATTCCAAGTGACAGTTACTCTAGCTTTCATTGTTCCCTCATCAAAAACCCCTCCACCCTCTACGATTGCGCACACTTCCTCATCACAACTCAACTGACGCATCACGTTAGATAATGTGATAATCCTCGTAAATTCTCCTATAGTCTCAATTCCAGGAGTGAGAGTCCATCCGTCTTCAGTCATTACTGGGTGAAAACCTCCTGCCGCTAAAGATGTAAAACTTTTTGCTCTTACACTCATCAAGGCTTCCATTGCTTCTCTTGCCAAAAAATTCGCCCGACTTCTTTGTTGATTGATGACAATCGTACCGGTAGCCAAACTATTTGCTGACAGACTCCCTATCGCTACTACCATCAGAAGTGCTACAGCGATCATTACTTCAACCAAAGTAAACCCTCTGTTTCTAGTCGACAATTCCATTTGAGCGAACTATGATAATTTCACTATTTCCTCTAAGTGTTAATCCCAAGGTACAAGGTAGAGAACATCCCGTCAGCAAACCTGTTACTGGAGCAAAACCCCAACTGAAAGCCGCTGGTGAAAAACTGATTCTCTCAGGGACTTGATACCGTGCTATTTCAGCTCCACCCCCTAAAAGGATCACCGAGTTTCCTTCGTTCCTAATTGTGTATTCAATATTATTACCGTTTGCGATCGCCAATTCCCTGCCATACTGCAACTGCGACCTTATCTCGTCACCGGAGCTTCTCAACTGGAACTGTGATTGCATGACTGCCAACCCAAAACCCGCAGATACTGTAATCACCGTCGTGATTGCAATAACCAACAACGTCTCGATTAAAGTCATTCCACTCATTTCAAAGTCGAGGTTATTTTATAAATCGGCACTACCACAGCCAAAGCTAATCCCAACACTCCAAAACCAAGGGCGAAAACCAACGCCGGTTCAATTAATGACAACACGTTTCTTAAGGCGACCTCTAATTCTTCTTCGTAGTATCTCGCCGATCTGTCCAAAGTGTTACCCAAATCTCCTGTCTTCTCAGCCCCTTTGATCAATCTGATCATGATCGAGGGAAACAGATCTCCTTCATCTGCCATAGCATCAGCCAAACTCTGACCGTAAGATAGTCGATCCTTAATTCTGTAACACGCGTCTTTGTAAATAGGATTGGTCAAACTTTCCGCCAGGATATCAAATGAGGTGATCACATTAATACCATAACTATAGAAACCCCCCAGTACGCTGGCAAATCTTGCCTGGTTATATCTGGCCACTAATACGCCGATCACAGGTATCCGAAGGCTCACCATTCCCAACCATCTCGAACCGTATTCACTTTGAGCAAAGATCATCACACTAATGATCAACATTATTATCAAGCCGATAACAAGGTACCAATAGTTGGATATGAAAGTGACTACACTAACCAAGACCAAGGTGTATCCCGGCAATTGTTGACCGGAACTTTCGGCGAATTGGATGATTTTAGGTACGACTGAAATACTAATAAACACCATCACCGATACCATGGCTACTAAAACTACCACCGGATAGATCAAAGCTGACCTAACCTTGTTGATCAAGTCGGATTCTCTTTTTAACTCTACCGCCAAATAACTTAGGCTCTCTGCCAATGTTCCACTGTTTTCTCCGGATTGTACGATCGCCAAGTACGCAGGAGAAAAAACTTTCGGGAAAGCTGCAAGCGCATCTGACAACTTAACTCCTGACTGTACCTCAAGGATAATTTTTCCCACAATTCTAGAGGTCCCTTTTTTGGTCTTTGTATCCGAGAAAGTCGAAAGAGCCTCAATCATCGGTAATCCTGCTTTGATCATCGAAGATAGTTGTCCAGTAAAGAGAATCTTGTCCTGGGTGGTCATCTTCTCTGCCATTTCGGTTTCAAACTTAGTTACAAAGTCACTGAACACCCCAATCTCCATCGGCCTCCTGACCCTAATACTGATTACTGACAGTCCTTGTTCAACCAACGCAGTCTCCGCCTCCGCTTCAGTGGAAGCCGATATCTTTCCGTCAATGTATTCATCTTTACTTACAGCTTTGTATTCAAATTCAGGCATTATTCATAGGCAACACGTAATATTTCTGCAATTGTGGTCTGTCCCGCTGCAACTTTAATCAACCCATCGGCCATCATCGATTTCATACCATTTCTAAGTGCAGCCTCTTTAATTTTGCTGGCAGTCACTCTTTCCAGAATCAATTGTCTAATTTCGTCATTAACTTCAAATAGTTCATACACTCCTGTTCTGCCCAAGTAACCCGTATAGCCGCAGTAATCACATCCTTGGGCTTCATAAACTTCACTGGGAACTAATTTCATCATCGCCTCTTTTTCTAGCGGCTCAATTAAGCTACCCGTAAAATATTCGGATAGTTTTGCATCTACTGGTTTTTTAACCTTACATCTCGGACACAATTTCCTTACCAGGCGCTGAGCTATCACCACATCCAGCGTTGATGCAATCAAAAAAGGTTCTGCTCCCAAATCAATCAGACGGGGGATTGCTCCAGGTGCGTCATTGGTATGAAGAGTTGATAGAACCAAATGACCGGTCATTGCAGCATTAATAGCCATTCTTGCCGTCTCAGAATCACGGATCTCACCCACCATGACCACATCAGGGTCTTGTCTCAGTAGAGATCTCAGTCCTTCAGCAAAATTAAAATTTATTTGCGCATTGACCTGAGTCTGGTTTATTCTCCTGATCCTGTCTTCCACCGGGTCTTCGATCGTTGAGATATTAACGGCATCTGTATTTAGCAAATTGAGCATCGTATAGAGACTGGTTGTTTTTCCAGAACCAGTCGGTCCGGTTAGCAAAATCAGTCCGTGTGGTCGCAAAAGAGCTCTTTTGATAATTCCAACACTGATCGGGTCGTAACCCAAGTCCTCAAGTGAAAACTGCAAACCACCACTTTCGAGTAATCTCAACACCACCTTTTCTCCTTCAACAGTAGGTAGTATCGAAACTCTTAAACTAATGACATCTCCCTCCTCTGATTCAAATTTTATTCTTCCATCTTGTGGCAACCGTGTCTCATCAAGCTTTAATGACGACAAAATCTTAACCCTGGCGATTATCGCTGGATGCAAATCCCTGGGTAAGGTAATCATGTCATGTAGTACACCGTCAATTCTGTATCTGACGAGCACTAGATCGGCTAGAGCTTCGATGTGAATATCGGATGCTCCTTCAACTACAGCAAACTCTAACATTTGTTTTACTGCTTCAACGATGGATACATCTTGTGCCAATTCCTGCAACGTCGCCGTTTCGCCGCGTAAACGAGCGGCCTGATCCATTAATTGCTTAAAGGTTTCCGACAGACTTGATTTGTATTGATGTAACCCATACTTAATATCCTTATCAAACGAAAAAAAGGGGATTATCGTCAGACCTGTAATCTTGCGAACAAAGTTAATGGTTTCGAGATCTTGAGGATCTTCCATTGCCAAGTGGAGAATATATCCATCACGAGCAAAGGGGACTACTTTTCTTTCCCTCGCCACATCTTCCTTTACAGTGTCCAATACTTCTTTGAGAATTGTTATGGTTCTCAAATCAATGTATCCGATACCCAACGACTTGGAAATCATCTCGCCTAATTTCTCCTTAGTTATGAGTTTTCTTCCCAACAAAACATCGTGGAGGGGCACATTCAAATGTGAAGCAGTTTTTTGGGCTTGATCTAAATCTTTCTCATCAACCGCATATGCAGCCCGAACCAAGCTGTAAAGATCAAATGGTGCGGGAGAGGGCATATGTAAATATTACTACATATTAAGACATCACAATGTTTATTTCCTTACAAATAAAACTACGTTGGGTAAATCCCTCCCTGGTCCCACCTTGTAACCTCCCGACCATAAAGCCGTTGATCCACCGTTATCTAAATTCAGTGCGTTTTCCATACCCAAAGTCTTCAAGACCACAGCTCCTTCGGCCACTGTCGCACTATGAACCACTCCGATAAATACTTGACTACCTTTATTGGCAACAAAACTTCTGTTTCCCTTTGACCCTTTCTTTGGGTCTGTATCCCCACCGAAAGAAATGTTACCTCCGGAAACCAACAATGGATAGTTACTAATCATGCTGTCGATACCTGTATCCCTTCCCCATTGAGACACCGCCGAAACGAATCTAATATATCCACCGCCAAAGATTACTCCCGGATTATTACTGTAAACATTATTATCCGAATTAAAATAAACCTTATTCTTATTCATCACCAACAAATCAAACGAGTTTTTCTTACTCGCACAGTCAGGATACGTTGCTGGGCAAAAATATGAACCATTTATCCCCGCATAAGCCCCACTCCTGGAAACATATGTAGCCAGGGGTAAAACCGGACAGTCATTGGCGCAGGTAGAGTCTGATGCGGTATCAACAATGATTTTTGTATTCGAAAGATCTCCGGCAACCATACTCACCAAATAGTTTCCTATACTGGTAGCTACTTGCTGACGTGAATACCCGGATGATGGGGGAGTGTTGACCACGGGTACATTAGCAGGAATGGTCACTGCCGCAACCGTCTTAGCTTGTTCAGCCTGAAGAGAAGCTGCTATCTTGTCCAAGGTCGTAACTGCCTCGGCATATTTTCTATCGGAAAGCTGATTTATTGCTGTTGCTAGCTGGACTTCCATTGCATACGTTTTTCCACCCCTGTCCCTAAAATTTAACAAGTCAGTGTAAACAGATCTTGCCCTTTCAAATCCTTTCTGTAAATTAGCCATCTCAGCCCTTAACTCTCGATTGACCTTAACCTGATCTTCGTTTTTTAAATCCTCAAAGTCTTTAGTCAGCACATCATACTTATTCATTAACTCATCTAGATTTTTTTCCAGATTATCTCTCTCGGTTTCAGTAGTTGATAAACTGGTCCTAATTCCTCGATAAGAGTCGTATAACTTATAAAAATAGACTCCTCCGGCAAGGACCATAAGTACTGATAAGGCGACAATAAAGTAATGAGCACCACTTCCATTAATGATACGAAAATGCTTTATATTAGCCATATTTTTGTATGAATTAATTCATCATATCAGTATTAATTGGCATTTTCCATTACCTCCAAATTCTTCTATAATGAATCTTATGAAACGAATACTCGTCACTGGTGCTTTTGGACAGATAGGGAGCGAACTCGTTCCCGCACTTCAACAAAAATACGGTAAAGACAATGTTATCGCCATGGACATCAACACCCCGGAATCTTTCGATGGCATCCTGGAAAGATTCAATATCATGGACAGAAATCGGCTGCTTGAAATATTGGTCAAATACGACATCGGCACCGTCTATCACCTGGTCTCACTTCTTTCTGCCAGAGGAGAAGAAAATCCATCAGTCACTTGGGATATCAACATGACCGGTCTTAAATCTGTTCTTGATTTTGCGATTGAAAGAAAGATGAATGTCTTTTGGCCAAGTTCAATTGCTGCATTTGGTCCCAGTTCTCCCAGACAGGACGTACCCCAGCACACCATCATGGAACCTACTACCATGTATGGAGTCACCAAGGTAGCCGGAGAGCTGCTTTGCCGCTACTACCATATTAAATACGGAGTAGATATTCGTTGTATTCGTTTCCCAGGTATCATTAGCTGGAAACAAGAACCGGGTGGCGGTACTACAGACTATGCAGTTGCCATCTTCTACGAGGCACTGAAAACCGGTACGTACAACTGTTTTGTTAGACCGGAAACTGTCCTGCCCATGGTCTATATGGATGACGCTATAAACGGCATTCTCGCACTTATGGATGCCAACTATGACAAGGTCGGTGGTTTCCATGCATACAACATGACAGCCCTCTCCTTCTCAGCCCAGCAACTGGCGGATGAAATCAAAAAACATCTCTCTTTGGAAGTTACCTATTCACCTGACCACCGTCAAATGATCGCCGATTCCTGGCCTCAGACCATCGATGATTCACAGGCAAGACAGGAGTGGGATTGGAATCCTCAATTCGATCTATCAAAACTCGTCGAGGTCATGCTCAAGGAGCTCAAAACTAAGCTTGATATTGCCTAACACATGATCCTTTGTATATAGTGTGTGTATGGCAGAGCCTTTTACACCTGAGCAAGCAATCACCCAAAAAAATTTATGGGACAAGCCTCCAGTCAAATCAGGAATATTAGAGAGAAGGAAGTTTGGCGGCCTTATGGATCGTCTGGTAGATGTTAATTTACGTGATGTGAATGCCCGAGATCCCGAATACGGACAGGACAAAGAACTAATCCGTAGGCAACGTCGCATCCTACATCAACTAAGCCCGAATATAATTGAAGAATTACATGGGCATCTTCAAGCAGCTCACAATGAACAGTGGCATGAATTCAATGAGAAATTGATGTTAAAAGGAGAAGTCTTCGAGAGACTTTTGGAAGCAGAGGATCAACTCTATGATCTCTTCCCCGAAACCATACGGCCGGAGGAAGAAACTGAAGATAAACAGCGGGTAGGGGAGACTATACTCGGTTTGATGCAAAATCCAGGAAGATTTGGCTTTGATGACATGGACAGCCTCAGCAATCCAGATTTGTTCAGTATCAGGTTTGAAGGCGACTCATACATTATTGAAACCTCGATCGAAGCCAAAACACATCTTGATGGGCGAACCCGTCATCAGCTGAGTGATATGGGGTTTCGCAGAGCAATAAATATAATCCTTGATAAGATCAATTCCCTTGAAGATTCCTCAAAACACGGCCTGGATGGACTGGGTATCGGAGGTCATGCCATCAGACTCTCCGATAAGTACAAGCAATCCATTACTGTTCCCCGCAACACACAAATTACCCCTAACTCTATTGGCAGAAGCTTTGGAACGAAATATGCCATGAATAATGAACAGACGGACCGATTCAGTCGGGATCTCCAGGAAATGGAATCTCAAGGACTACTGAAGAAAGCCTGTTTCAGCAATGAAGATATAGGTGCCATCACTGATTTCTTTCTAGACGAAATCAACAAACTAGTTGAAGCACAAAAATAGTTCCAGAACTGGTATATTAATTAAGTTACATCCCTAATAATTCTATGGACGACCAACAAGATCAGGTTACCGCGGAGCAAACCGCCCTCTCTACTGCTACTAAACAAGTAAAAGACCTCTTTACCCTCGAGAATCTTATCAAAACCCACGTTTCTCATATAGACTCGGTCAGGGTTGAACTGGCCAAGCACTCGGAAATGCTTACCGACATTCTCAACAATGACACTTCGTATAAAGAGATTTCTGATCAGATCAAGGAAATGACCAAGAAAAAATCAGAGGCAAAACAAAACATTCTTAAAGTACCTTCGAACGCCTCACTCAATCAAAAAATCAAAGATATGCGTACTGAGGTTAAAGAGCTCAGAATGGCACTTTCCCAATATCTTCAGCAATATCAAAAAATTGCCGATACCGATCAGATCGAAAGTGAGGATGGAGAGGTTCGTCAGATCGTATTCGACGCCCGACTAGTTAAAATTTCAGGCAAGCTCGACAAGTAGCCAAACCTCTTTATATAGGGTATAATATACCCACTAATCGCTTCAAGGCGGTTTTTTAAACTGCCCATTTGCCAAAAATATGCAAAATATCAGAAACATAGCCGTAATCGCTCACGTTGACCACGGCAAGACCACATTAATTGACGCTTTTATCAAGCAGTCACATATCTTTCGCGATAACGAAGATGAAATGAATCAGACCACTCTTTTGGACAGCAACGTGCTGGAAAGAGAAAGAGGTATCACTATCCTGGCTAAAAACATCTCCATTAACTACAAAGGAACCAAAATTAACATCATCGACACACCAGGTCACTCGGACTTCTCAGGCGAAGTTGAGCGTACCCTTGGCATGGCCGATGGTGCACTACTCATAGTTGACGCCCAAGAAGGTCCCATGCCTCAAACCAGATTCGTTCTGAAAAAAGCTTTTGAGCTTGACCTCAAGGTCATAGTCGTCATCAATAAGATTGACAAGCCTAATGCAAACATTGCCCAGACCGTATCAAAAATAGGTAATTTGTTTCTTGAGCTAGCCACGCAAGATGCTCAGCTTGATTTTCCAACTCTCTACTCTGTTAGCCGTTCAGGAAAGGTTTTTGCCTCTCCTCCTACCGACTTCAACCAAGAGGGAAATGTGATTCCGCTTCTGGATGAAATTCTTAGGTACATACCCGCACCCACCAACTCTCAAGAAGGAACTTTTAAGATGCTTGTCTCCTCTCTGGACTATAACCCTCACATGGGAAAAATTGTTGTCGGAAAAATATTCCGAGGTAGCGTCAAACCTGCTCAGAAAATTCTGATTCTCGGGGAACAGAACAAGGCTGCGCAGATCGAAAAGGTCTTTATTTCCGAAGGCCTTGGCCGTTCGGAGACTAAAGAGGCTTACGCAGGAGACATTGTCTCTCTCACCGGAGTCTCTGATGTCAAAATCGGACAAACCTTGTCTACTTTGGGAGACACGGAACCACTCCCATCAGCCAAGATCACCGAACCCACCCTTCATGTCACCGTTGGTCCCAATACCTCGCCACTCTCGGGAAGAGAGGGAGAATTCACTACAGCCAGACAGATCGAAGAAAGACTTGCTCATGAACTGGAGACCAATCTTTCACTTAAACTAAGGAAACTGGAGAGTGGAAAGTACGAAGTGTCCGGAAAAGGTGAGCTCCACCTTTCTGTATTACTCGAAACATTAAGACGTGAAGGTTATGAGGTCGAAGTCGGTAAGCCCGAAGTTATATACAAGACCATTGATGGTCAAAAATGTGAACCTTTTGAAGAGGTTAATATCGTTGCACCTCAGGATCACTTGGGCACGATTACGCAGGAAATGGGTAAGCGTCTGGGCTCACTGGTTCGCATGGAACCAATCAGCGACACGGAAATGGAATTTGTCTATCGCATGCCTACCAGAGCGATACTTGGTCTTCGCTCCTTGCTTCTTACTGCGACCAAGGGCACCGTCGTCTTTAACAGCCAGTTCATAGATTTTGAACCTGTTGGCCCGACACTCCCTAAAATGCGTCGTGGCGTCCTCATAGCCACTGACTCAGGTGAAGCCCTTTCCTACGGCCTTCAGGCTGCCCAGGAACGTGGTGTCACCTTCATCGAACCAGGTGAAACCATCTACGAGGGTCAGATCGTGGGTATCAACTCTAAAGCGGAGGATATTGAGATCAACGCTACTAAGGGAAAGCAGTTGACCAATATGCGTTCAAAGTCATCCGACGGAGTCATTCAGCTGGTTCCTGCTTTAAAGTACTCCCTTGAACAGTGTCTCGACTTCCTTGAGTCGGACGAGCTACTGGAGATCACTCCAAAAAACCTTAGGCTAAGAAAAAAATATCTTACCAACGTCGAGCGCAGACGCCACCGTCAAGAGCTGGCCAATACTTATTAAGCTCATCTACCTAGTTCAGCCAACAAAAAAGCCGGCATTAACTGCCGGCTGAATATCTTGAGAGACCATATTGACTTGTGATTCTCCCCACTTGAAAGAGATAATTATTCATCATCTTTTCGTGTTCTGCCTGAGGATGAATTCGTTTCATCCTTTGGGCCATACCCGTTTCCATGGAAGGGATGGAGAACTCCTCAAGCATGAAGCAAGCGAGGTTTATTACTGCCAGAGCATAGAAAAGCCTAGTCATCTCGAAAGCATTTTCGGGAGTGATAGAGAACATTGCACTTTGCCCATCGGCGGCTATCCAAGGCTCAATGAGGAGCAAAACATCTCGCATATTCATCACCCCAAGTGAGTAACCGATGTTTTCCAACTCGGCACCGACGGGATCACTCGTAATATCGGAAACTGCAATCAATAGTTTCATGTCAATCTCCTTTGGATCGATCTCAGACAAGTATCCAATAATGCGCGATTAACTCGATAAGTTGTCAGGTACGCGCAAATGCCGTTTAATTCTGACCACTGCATTTACACACCTCCCATAAAGCTGAATTATTAAAGTATTTGTGCTGGTAGTATATCATACTCAAGCCTATAATAAAATGTCCTTGAGATGTGATTTTAACTTCAAAATTTCACTGTGATATGCTCTGAACATGTTGAGAGTAGAGCAAGCCCTAACAGAACTGGGCGCCAAACCCTCCATGAGCGAAGAGAGTGGTCTTTCCTTGATCCGTCCGACAGACCTTTCCATATTCTGTCCCGGAATTAGCTCGGGAGGATTCGCCGAAATTAGGATCGCTCTGGAAAATCCTGCAAGAAAAGTTGTGGCCACGACCATCGACACCAAGGGTCTGGCAAATGCCCAGGAAAACATCATGGAATTAGGGTTGAATGAAGCAATCGACAGTCGGCTTGAAGATCTAAGAAACGAATTTCCTTACGGAGAAAGTAATTTTGACTTTATCTATGCCCGGTTAGTCCTTCATTATTTATCCACTTCCGAACTGGACTCAGTCCTTCAAAATTTCAGGCACTCGCTTAAACCTGGAGGTCAATTATTCATCGTTGTCAGGTCGGTCAAAAACATTGAAGGCAAGGACTATCCCTACGATCCTGAGACAAAATTTACACAAGAGCCATGGGGCCAGCGGTATTTCCACACTCCAGAATCGATCGTAAATCATCTGTCACAGGCTGGGTTTGAGGTCGACTATGTCAAAGAATACCAGGAACAACTTTACTCCGACTTCATGAGGACCAAGATTGTTCCAGTACACGATCACGTGATCGAACTTTTAGCAAGATAAAAAAATCCAGGGGGTTACCCTGGATGTAGCTCTACGTTACAAAGGCGACGATCATCTTAAATATCTCCATTCCACCTCCATATAGGGGGACAAACCATGTGGTTACCTCTATCAAGGCACCAATCCACACCCAAATTATACCCAGCCACCATATTTTTCGTGGATACTTCATCCGAATTAGTGGAACTCCGGTCAACGGACTCTCAATCACAAAGACCAGGGCGATCCAACCCGAAGATATCTGCAATCCATTACGGTTCTCCAGCTTTTTTCTTAACCAGACAAAGATTTTCCAGTCTTTCTTCTCGAGAAGGCGAATAATGTATTCGTTAACCTTGTCAAATGACTTTGCCTGTAACAATAACAAATAGAATATAGTTCCCCAAATTCCATAGATGAGTATAGCCACCAGTGCCGCTCCCCAAATCCCCAAGTACAACACTAGTGGTACGAAAATTAATCCGCTTACACCTCTTAATAAGATAATGTACATTGCCACCCAAAATGGTGTTAATACCTTGACCGCCCATAAAACCATCCTTCACCTCCGGGTCAGATATTTTGAGAAATTATACCTTATAGCCCAATAACAGGAGTTCTCCTTGTTAGTTGTTCAACCGTTGCCTCAACGATCGAAGCGAAAAAACTTCCTACAAACGGTAGGCCACCGAGTTCCTGCAAAACGAAAGCTAATATTATCGAGACAAGGACGAAACCGACAGTAGCTCCAAAAGACCAGGAAACTCCACTGATAAATCCATTTCTAATCACTCTTCCGATTGAATATTCTTCCATTAAATAATGGTAGCAAAAATCATTTACATTTGAAAGTGACCCAGGGAGGACTCGAACCTCCGACCTACTGCTTAGAAGGCAGTCGCTCTATCCGGCTGAGCTACTGGGTCAGACAACGTATATTTTAATTCATTTAAGGTCAAAAGTGCCGGGAGAGGGGATCGAACCCTCATGGGATTGCTCCCACAGGTTTTTAAGACCTGAGTGTATACCATTCCACCATCCCGGCATGAGCTATATTTTACCTCAAAAACTACCTCAAGCACGAAATATCGAAAATCTACGAGTAAAAACCTATTTCCTCACGGAATATTAGTTGATACAATCGGTCATGGTAAATAATGAATTCTATACTCCCAAAGAAAGGGGTGCCGTCATCAACCAAGTCTGTACTAGTGCAGTCAATATGGTCGCCCAAAGACTTATTATTGAAAATACCGGGCTCAGATTGAAAAATCTCCCTTTTTGCCAGATGTTTGAAGCTGACCTAATCGAAGAGTTTGTGCCCCGTGCCAAAGACGGATTCGCTCTTAATATGAAGGCTAGTTGGCTATATCCGAGCGAAATTGCCAAAATGACTTCAGCCGCAAGCCCATTAACCATCCAGGAGATATGGAAAAATCTATCTTTAAAAGAGAAAGACAACACTCTTCCTGAATGGGGACATACTCTGGCAACTCTAACCTATCTTGCCCATATGGGAAAGGCTACTTTCAATGGATTCTCCGATGTTCCCCAGATGGTTGGGTACAATATTGGAGAATTGGAGAGTGACTGGTGGACGGACGAGTTATCACCCGAGACAATATGGAACAGGATGGTGGAGCTTGAAGAGCTAACTCGGGACGCACTCTACAATCCTGAATTAATCGGTAACACCAGTCTTATAAAAGTGGGTCACTTCTTCGCCGCGGGTAAAGAGCTCTCCAGAGTATTTGAGTTCGACTAAAAGCCTATAGTTTGACATTTCCTAGGCATGGTGGTAGAATTCCGAAGTACTTTACCTTATTCCTTTAAATTACCCAGTGGAGGATCCTTGGACTTGAAATCTCTTACTATTTTAGCCGGAATAATTCCTTCTGTATTCATCGTCTATATGATGATCACTACCTCTCACGTAAGGCACGAAATAATCGATGGCCAAATGATGAAGGCTTGGTATGTCAACTTGCCCGGAATGGGAAGTGTGAACTATCCTCAGCAAACAGCGGACCTGAATAAGTGGGCTGGTTCAACCGTCAATAGCCTAGAAATCGCCGTTGATGGAGAAAGACATCCAGAACTGGAGGCAGCCGCTGCCCTAAAATCGATGGGGCTATTCCAGGATTATGTGATTAAAAAAATAGACGGTCAATGGACATTGTATCGGCCTGAAAGAACCAAGAGATATTTTACGGTTACCGCTCATTACCGTATATCTCGGTTTAAACCTGTTGATTAGACTTTTTTCTCTCTAAGGAGATACGCATGGAAACAACCCTTCATCTTGTACGTTTTATACTCGCAGTAATTTATATTGTGGCTATCCTTATAAACTGGGGTTCAAAAAATCCTAATGTCCACCTGGTCAAAGTCATTCTTGCCCTCCTTTTAACCGGGATTTCCATTGTCATAGGGACCAAGTTATTGATCGCGCTCTGGGGACTCAACTTCATCCTTGGTATTATTCAATGGGTTGTCTGCCTCCAAAAAGGCGATCTGAAAGATGAGGATGAAGACTGGACACTGGAGTACGTAAAAACTAGCAAATCGACATGTCTACATTGTGGTACCGGAGAAGAGGGGAGCTGTCCAAATTGTGGAGCTCCGCTTCCTCGTCACCAACAATGAAACACAATCCCGCACAACAAGTGCGGGATTTTTTGTGAGCTGGGAATATGGATCGGTTCGCTTGCATAAGAGGTTCCTCATAAATCAGCTGATAGCAAACGATCGTCTTTCGACACAGGGTACAATAAAAATATGTCAATAGAAAGACCAAATACTCCCGATGGAGTCGCTAGAGAAGTTACCGAGACAGAAATGAAAATGTTGTCTAATTTCATCTCCCTCTGCCTTGATCTTGATATCTCATTCGAGATTAGCTTTAATACCGGTAGATTCATTCCTGGAGAATACACTATCGGACCCAATGGAAAATTTCTATCTGATGATGAAATACCCACAGAACATATCGTTCAAGGGCCCCAAGGAATAGTCATTGAAGTTTCCAATCTATGTAATTCAGACGCTGACGGAAATCAAAAACTTTTTCCCAACTTCTATACTGCCATAAAAGATGGCCTACAAATGCTTTATTACGAAGCTACCAATAAACATGGGGAAGAAGCAACTAGAAAAGCCTTTGGCCAATATTTCAGAATGTAAGGGAGTCAATCAATAATAGAGGATGGAGCTGGGAATGCGAAATGGCTCGGACGGGATTTGGAGAGTTGCGAGAAATTGCTCTCCAAATATCC
>CAZYOB010000002.1:0-4826 GCA_964648275.1 uncultured Pseudomonadales bacterium | reverse complement strand
GGTAACCGTAATTGGCTCGAACTCGCCTCGCTTCGCGGTCGAAGCGGGCCTCTTCCCACTTTGGTTATTTTTAAAGCTCTGTGACTATATTACACCAGATCTCGTTCCAAAACTTAATTTACTCAAAGACAGAATAGGTATTAAAAGTTTTAAAGACCTTGTTTAATCCACAGATCCAATCCGTCGTTTGGGTGTCTCGGTACAAGATGAAAGTGCAAGTGCATTACTGATTGTTGAGCATCCTTACCACTTGCGTTAAGGATATTTATACCTGTTGCGTCATTATCCCTAACTAATTTGATTGCTAAATTTCTTAATACTTTACTGAAATGGGTAAAAATATCTTCATCTATGTCAAGGATATTTTCAGCATGTACTTTAGGTATGAGTAAAGTATGATCCTCGGATACTTTTTCTTTTGGAACAATAGCTAAAACCCTTTCATCTTCATATACGACGGTTTTAGGAAGTTCATTATTTATTATTTTACAAAATACGCAATTATCCATATTTATTAACTTTTGTAACTTTATGTTTATTTCTGTCACTTTTGGAGCGGGTGAGGGGAGTCGGACCCCTGTCATCAGCTTGGAAAGCTGAGGTAATAGCCGTTATACGACACCCGCTAACAAGAGATATTTTACCAGACGAGAAGTGTAATATAAAACGATTTGTGGCATGTTCGGGGTTACGGACAGACATCACACGACCCAATCTACAATAAAACATAATACCCGTCATTATTCAAAATCATGTCTCGCTCAAAAGAAAGCTAAAACAAGTCGGGGTGAGAGGACTCGAACCTCCGGCCTCTGCGTCCCAAACGCAGCGCTCTAGCCATCTGAGCTACACCCCGCAACCTTCCAATTTTACCATCACTTGATTATTCTCTTCTTTCTTGTCATTATTATTACAGATTAGCCACTATGATAAAGAGAATTATCCTAACATCTATCGTGTCTCTCATACTTGCCGGCTGTACCCCTCAAGCGCCCTCTATCGCAACTCCTGGCCTACCGGAAACAGGTGCCGTTGCCGGACAGCCGACTCAATCGCAGTTTTCTATAAAAATGGCCGGCTATGCATATTTCCCAGATAGCCTTACCGTTAGCCCGGGCACTACAATCTCTATCACCAACGATGATTTTGTTTTCCACACCATTACCTCGGACGATGGAGAATTCGATAGTGGAAAGGTTCAACCCGGGATACCCGGATCAGTTACCGCTCCCAATAGATCTGGAAGATTTCCGTACCACTGTATATCCCACCAGGATATGAAGGGAGTAATCATCGTAGAATAAAAGGGGTCCTTACTTTTTCCCCAAGGTCATGCCCATAAGTGAACACCATAAAGCCACTCCTCTAGCGCTTCTTGCCTAATCTTACCCTCCAGCTTCGGTTAGATCCTTTTTTATAGTAAAATATACATGCTCTGTCGAGCGTTTTGACCTGGTGGGTGTAGCTTAGTTGGTAAAGCGCCTCCCTGTGGAGGAGGAGATCGCGGGTTCAAGTCCCGTCACCCACCCAATAATTTGATATAGATTGACATATCCGTCCTTGTGGCGGATATATTTGTATCAAGTTCTAATGAGAGTAGAAGCTGGAGAAGCCGTACCAACAAAATTCCCAATACCAATAATATTTGTATAATCGAAACATGGATAGTCATACAATTCACAGGCTTGAAGAAATATTATCGACGAAGATGGATAAGGTTGACATTCTAGCAGGTGGTTCAGATGGTAGAACATATTTGTTGCAAACATTAGAACAGACAAAATATATCTTCAAGACAGACATTCCTCAATTAATTACAGTCCAGTGTGATTATTACAAAAAATATAAACACTTACCATATCTACCGAAACTAATATATGAATCACCCCAAAAGGATGAAATTATTATCAGTTTTTTACTACAAAACAAGAACCTTGATTACGATAAATACCAAATTTTAACTGAGTTGATAAATAATTATATTTCAAAATATAAGACTATAGAAAGTGACATGTTCGGTTTTAAGTCAGGATTCATAGTGGGTAGAACATTTTCTGAATTTCTAATTGCTCAAACAAAAGAGTCTTATGGATACATAACAGATGTCTTTAATTCTGATGATTTGAAGATGACAATCAATTTAATCAGATCCACATACTCACACAAAAACTACGAGCAAAAATACTTATTGCACGGGGATCTCGGATTTCACAATCTATATTACACAAAAAACTCCATTACAGGAATAATCGATCCCGATCCAATAATTGGCCACCCATTATATGATTTAGTGTTTGCGTATTGTTCAACACCAAAAGAAATCACCTTGTTTAGATTTAAGCAATTGCTTATCTTATTGTCTCAAACATACAAAATAGACTTAAACTTCAGCAGAGAATATTTATTGATTGGATTGTTCAAAAGAATTTCGAGTTGCAGAAAACACCACCCAAAAGATCTGCCAGAATATTTACAACTCTGGAAAGCAATAATAAAAGCACTTTAACCTACTTCCAGACAAGCCTATTTGAGAAACATTGCACTGTGGCACCTGTGGACTGACATAAACAGCCAATTCAATTTCTCAATCTGTGCACAAATTAGTTCTAATATCTCATCATTAAGAACCCAAAAACGGATTTTCACTTAAAATCCTATCATATTTACTTGATGTGGTACGGCTTAGTTCCCATGGAACATCGGTGGCACTATACCAAAAATAATTTACCCAAATTGCTCGTGGAAAATGGATTCGATGTTAAAAAGGTAATTCATTCAAACATGTGGTACAGCCTACCGGGGTATAAAGGCTTGATAATAAAAATAATTTTACATATTGCGGATATTACCAACAGTGGTGATTTGATAACAGTAATTGCACGAAAAAAATAATCAAAAAAATATCACGATATATTTTTTCTTTGTGGTAATGAAAAAATCCACAAGCCAAAGAATCTAAGGGTCGTTGCAAAACATGCATCGTAGGTACCTATCAGTACGGAAATTCCTGACCACAACTGATCCGGATGAGGTTTTTTATAGCTCAAAGAAAGAATGCCTGGAACTCTTATTTATAAAGGTCTAGAATTACAGTCATGGATGAAAAACGATCCTCAAAAGTTTTACCCCTATCCAGCATAATTGCAATTGTCCTTTTAATCGTAATCTTGTACTGGTTTTTCTCCGGTGAGATTTATCGGTTCTATGCCAGCATGGTCTTCCTTTTTTATTCCTGGACAAACATGATGTGGGTGTCGGTGATCATGCTCGGAATATTCCAAACATTTTTGATGGTCCCTTTTCGCATCATCAGGTTACTTGATTTTAGAAATATCAGGGACTTCAAAACTGAAACCATCGAACTCGGAGACACATCTTCCCAAACTGACCATTTAAAAAGACAGTTTCAAAAAGGCAATTGGACGCTTACTTTTTATCTTCTGGATTTCGCCGTCCAGCTTACGACCTATGTCACGATTGGAAGGCTCTTCCTCACCGACTTTTACAACAAACTTCTCAACCCCAAAGTCCTTTACTCATTCGTCTCATATCCTGATTACCCGATTAAAGATAGATTTTTTAAGATTCCGTATCCTGAGGTATCAAAAACTGTCGATCTCGGATTTGAAAACGTTATCTATGTCTGGTTGACGATACTCATAATCAGACTGTCGATATCAATGATCCAGGGATTAATTAGAAAGAAGAGGAACAAGGAAGGGGAGATAGAGAAACAGAAATCAAGCGATGGCATGTTATCCGGAAAATATATGATCGTCTACGCCATTATCCTTTTTGTCTTCTTTTACGCTCTCATCCGAAACTTTCCGGTAGGCTGGGAATTCAATATTTTTACCGGGGACGTAGCCAAACCAAACAAAACCTTTAACACCGTCACTGCAATAGCAACCTTCTTGACCTTAATGTGGTTTGGTGTGAATGATATCCTGAAAAAAGGCAAGATTGCCAGAGAACTGGGAATCCCAAAGAATACCGTCAGTAAAACCCAGCTAGGATTATTTAAAGACAAACTCACCAGTTCATCACTAATAGGACTGGGGGCTTACTTCATCACCAACCAGATTCCCTGTGCTTTTGAGTTATCCATTTTTACCCTCGAAGTCATCTCTGTCTTCTCACCTCTTACCTTAGACAAGTGGATTCTCAGGGCAGCACCAAAAACAGAAAATACTGAAACTGTTGAAAAAGAGCAACGCGATGTAAAAAGACAGTTTTTGAGTACGATCTAAAGACCGATCCCCAAAGATAAGAGCCTGCATAAGCAGGCTCAGTTGGATTACACGTCTCCTCAAACACAATTTTCGTGATAGAAACGAATGTAACTAAATTCTAAAGTATCACCATCAATAAGAAAATCATCTATCTTTACACCTCTGTATCCAACAGGGTTGATCTCCTCATAGATATCCCAATCCATTAAGCTGGGATCATATCTGGTATCTCGACAAGAAGGGTTCGTAACAACAAACCAGACGAACACGTCTCCAGGGATCATCGCTTCATGAATGACTTCCTCAATTTTCCCAACATTCGAAGACCCACCAATATATCTTTTTATTACATACTTTACGGTCTTATCCTCTCCAAACAGGTCCCACTTTCTACCGCATTTACCGCAGACACCTTCAGTGGGGATTGGTTCTTCAACGTGACTGTATTCAAAAGGAGGTTCGTATAAAGTATATGTAAACAAACGCTCAATCTCCGTTGTCTCAAACACAGATAACACCCCAAAGAACTTCTTTATACGATCTAAGAATTTTGTTGTCATGAGAATCTCCTCGGATGACTTTAGGTTTGGAAAT
>CAZYOB010000001.1:74909-77152 GCA_964648275.1 uncultured Pseudomonadales bacterium | reverse complement strand
TGGTGTTTCTTTGAGTCAGGCTTCCTTCCCGGCTCTGGCAGAAGAAGCCGGTTCCCCAGACAAAACCAAGTTTAAAAGCATTCTCAGCAAATCGATCCTCCAAATATTTTTCTTCGCTCTACCTGCGAGTATCCTGATTCTAATTCTTCGTGTACCTCTAGTCCGTATCGCCTTTGGTGCCAGATCATTCCCGTGGGAAGCTACCCTGACCACCGGTAAAGCCTTGGCTTTCCTCGCCCTTACTATCGCACCTCAAGCTGTCGTTCAAACGCTCACCCGCTCTCTCCACGCTCTTAAGGACACCAAAACCCCGGTTTACACCGGCATTGTCACTATGATCTCCTTCGTTTCTCTTGCCTTCATATTTGGCCGCATGCAATGGGGAGTAGTTGGTATTACCATTGCCATGTCCTTCAGCAATTTAATCGATTTCCTTCTCCTCTACTGGATAGTCCGACATCGGGTGGGTGCATTGGGAATTTCCACCCGTATCTATAAAATGATCTTCGCCAGTGCCGTAACTGCTATTTTTCTCTGGTTACCGATGCGACTACTTGATCAGCTCGTCTTTGATACCACCAGGACCGTACCTCTGATACTGCTCACCCTGACTGCCAGTACGGTCGGTTTTTCTGTATACCTCATCTTTTCTGCTCTCTTCAGAATCGAAGAACTTCAGGAAGTCGTCCAAATCGCCAAAAAACTTGGTAATTGGCGTAAAATACTCGTCAGCACCGACGAGGTCATTGAAACTCCCGGTAGTAACTAACGCTTCCTATGCCAGAAAACTTTATTCGAAACTTTTCGATCATTGCTCATATTGATGCCGGTAAATCAACACTGGCGGACCGTTTACTGGAAATCACCGGCACTATCTCTGCGGACAAAATCGTCCCCCAACTACTCGACAGCAACCCGATTGAAAGGGAGCGTGGAATCACTATCAAGCTCGCCCCGGTGACCATGAATTACCAGGGATACACACTCAACTTGATTGACACTCCCGGTCATGTGGACTTTAATTACGAAGTTGAGCGGGCTCTTCAGGCCTGCGAAGGTGCTATTCTCCTGGTCGACGCTACTAAGGGAGTTCAAGCTCAAACAGTTGCCAATCTCCGCCTGGCTAAGAATCTCGGATTAAAGATCATTCCGGTCGTGAACAAGATCGACGCTCCTCTCTCCGATGTGGCCGCTGCCACCAGACAGGTCAAACAACTCCTGAGCATTACACAGGAGCCTCTCTTGGTTTCTGCCAAAACTGGTGAAGGAGTTGAGGAATTGCTGCAACAAGTCATCAGTGATCTTCCTGCCCCCGAAACTGTCACCGGGGACCTCAAGGCTTTTGTTTTCAACTCCACTTTTGATACCCATCTTGGTGTAGTAGCGTTTATCAAACTTATCTCCGGAGAATTAAAAACCAATGACAAATTGGAATTCATCAACTCCGGCCAATCCGTCTCCGCTTCGGAGATCGGTATTTTTAGCCCGGTTCGCACAGAGAAAAAGACTCTTCAGGCCGGGAACGTCGGTTACATCATCACCGGTCTCAAAGATATTCGTCGTATTTTAGTGGGGGACACGCTTTGTCTTGCGTCGCAAGCAAAAAACGCCATCCCGCTTCCCGGGTTTAGGAAGATCCACCCTAACGTCTATCTCGATATTTATCCGGCCGAAGGGAACCAATATCAGGATCTTGTTGATGCACTGGAAAAATTAAAACTTAATGATTCTGCTTTGTCCACACAAGGGATCAACTCACCCATTCTTGGTCAAGGAGTCAAAGTAGGTTTTTTGGGGCTGCTTCACTCGGAAGTCGTCGGAGAAAGATTGGACAGGGAATTTAACCTACCCGTGATCGCTGTTTCTCCTTCGGTTGAATATAAAGTTATTCTTAGAAACGGTGATGAAAAAATCTTTTCTTCCCCTTCGGACTTTCCCGACCCTGCTCAGATCGCCAAGAGTTTCGAACCTCTTGCAGCGGTAAAAATTGTGGTTACGGCCGACTTCGTCGGTGCGGTCATGCAACTCTGTCAGGACCTAAGAGGTAGTTTGGTAAATGTTTCATATCTTGATCAGTTGGTGGAAATTGACTATTTCCTGCCTCTCATCGAAGTCATCACTTCGCTTCACGATAATCTCAAGTCGGTATCTTCTGGATTCGCTTCGCTGGATTACGAACTGGCCGGTTGGCAGGAAGCCGATCTAGTTAAGCTGGACGTTCTGCTTAACCACGAGATATTTCC
>CAZYOB010000001.1:0-74809 GCA_964648275.1 uncultured Pseudomonadales bacterium | reverse complement strand
CATGAAAAACTTTGATTACGGATTCTCTCCGAAGTTGGCCAAATTTGCTCAGGAGCATCGCCCTCTTTCAACTCCCCTTAGCCTTGAGCAGATTATTTTGCTTTCTTCCTTGGCCGGATACAATCTCGTGGACAAACCTGATGGTCAGTTTACTATCTATCACTCTGATGGGAGTCATGGTCTCGACAACGGCATTACGGTTATCTGGAACGTTTCGGTCTTTGGTAACGAGCTTCAATACCGTCCTTACGCCAAGTCAAACTTTATCCGAGGAAATTCATCCAAAGTTACCGACTACATGGAAGAAGTTATTTCCTGCTATCTGCGCGTCTTGGGTTATAAGGAAGTCATCCGGGTTCAGCTGCCGGAATCAGCTGTCATTCTTCCCCGGGAACTCCGTCATCCGGGAGAATATGTTTTTGTTATGTACGTTTCCGAATGCAGAGAAAAATATCGCGAACTATACAAGTTCCTTAAAAGAATCTACGGAAATCCTTGAGCCTCAGCTGACCCGCTTCACCGCGGGTCTCTTTTTTTATCAAAAATCCAAAGTGATCATGATCGCACTGTTCGGTTCCATATATTCTGTTGTCTTCCAGGTCGCACTGGTTGTTGCCACCCGCAAGCTTCTGGTATCGCCCAGGAAACTTTTTTTGTTGTATCCAAAATTACCACTGGGTAAATTTTCAACTGTGATGGGCACTGCCTCTCCGTGTGTCCCGTTCGGATCATAGTTAACGACCAAGACCTTCAGGTCACCGGCCTCATCGGTCGATGCAATACTTTTCACCCAAGATCCCTCACCAGAGACACTAATTCTAAAAGGTCCTAGTCCATTAAGGAAATCAATTGCGTGATAACGAGGTTTCTTCTCCGGCGTTCCCCACTTTTCGTGCGTCAAAATACCCCACCTTCCCCAGTTTTTTTCCGCTCCGGGTCCATCTTTGATTTCAAAGAGGAATGCTCTATCTACCGATCCCATCATTGCTCTCGCTCCTGCGATTGTGTGTATCGCCCCGAATTTTTCGTCGTAACCTCGGTCTATCTCGCTATTATGCCCCCACTCGGTCACATAAAATTTCAAATTCACTAACGCCGGGATGTTCGCTGCCCAAGCTCTTACTTGTTGAACGTCTTTTTCGTACTGTTCCAGGTTGAGCGAATATCTGTGCCAACTCATAAAATCGAGTCTGAGATTTTGTGTGTCAACAAACTTTATCAATCGTTCTTCCCAGTTTTGGTATAGCCCAGTGGTCGCAGGACCACCGATCTCGAAAAGATTCACATTCCTCACTCGCGCAGCTGCTTTGGCAGACGCGGCGTACATATCAAGATAATTTTTCTCCCCATAAGTCTTATACCCTCCGAACAGATCCGGTTCGTTCCAGACTTCATAAATTACTCCATCGATATTTTTTTGATTCCTCCCGCTGTAATGCTCAATAGTTGCTTGAACTACGCTCCCCCAGTCGTTCCAATTTTTTGGCGGAGAAATGATGTCCCCGCTGGAAATGGAAAGTGGCATGTAAGAAAGAGAAAGCATCGGTTTTGCTCCGGTAGCCAGGATTGTATTAACGGCGGCATCTAAACCGGACCAGTTGTACTGCAAACTCCCTCCTTCACCGGAAACAACATTAAAAGCATCATATATATGATCCAGTCTGATGTATTCTGGTCGCAATGTCTTGATCTCATTTACCACCGGTGACAGCATATCCTTTGGTTCTTCACCACCTTGACCTAGGTTTCTCCATGGTTGTGGCATCTTCCCCAGGACCCCTTCATAGTTAATTACCAGGCTAGCCGGAGATCCGGCCGCTCTTCCTATATATTCGACTGCCTGAGGTATCACCACGACCACTACCATGATCACCACCAATCCAATAATTACCGGGGCTAATCCACGCAATTGTCTCCTCCACATAGCTCGCATATATTCACTTTAACATAGCAACTTGACCTCTTGTTATCACTCATGCTATTATTCTGCTAATCTATGGACATAACCGAGCGCCAGATACAAATAATTAAGACGATTGTCGAGGAATTTACTCAGACAGCCGAACCGGTTGGCTCTGTAACTTTGGAAAACAAATATCGACTTGGTGTATCTCCTGCCACCCTCAGAAATGAAATGGCCGCTCTTGAGGAAAAAGGCTTTCTTTCCCAACCCCACACCTCTGCCGGTCGTATTCCCACTCCCATGGCTCTCAAGTTCTATGTCCAGGAACTAATGAAAGAGAAGGACCTCTCCGTTGCCGAAGAAGTGAACGTCAAATCTCGTGTTTGGGATCATCGCTTTAACCCCGATGATCTTCTTCGTGAAGCCACTCGTGTTCTGGCAGAGCGCACAAAGTCCCTTTGTGTTGCCGCTACCGACCAGGGCAGGTCTTTCCACTCCGGTTATGCTAATATTTTTAACGCCTCTGAATTTGCTGACCTTGACGTTGCTAAAGAAGTTCTCTTTCTGCTCGATCAACAACAGGGTCTTCAGGACATCTTTGGCCGCGCGGGGGGTAACTCTCCCATTCACATTCTCATCGGTGATGAAATGGGTTTCTCGGTCTACCGTCCCATAAGCTGTGTTTTCGCCGATCTCCATATTGGTGATCGTCGCGGTAGCTTGGGTATAATCGGTCCCTCTCGTCAGGAGTATGACCGGAACATCCCCATGGTCAGATTTGTCGCCAATTTAATTAATCAGATTGCTCAAGAATGGTAAAAAAAACTCAAAAAAAGCACGAAGAGAAGATCATCGAGCTTGAAGAAAAATACAAGCGCGTCTTGGCGGACTACCAAAACCAGGAGCGTCGCCACAAAGAAGGCCAAAGCCAGTTGGTAAAAATGGCCAATGCCATACTCATAGAAAAACTTCTCGCCGATCTGGACTCTCTTGAGCTGGCCCAAAAACACCTCCAGGACAAAGGTCTGTCGATGGTCATCGATCAATTCTTCACCACTCTCTCACAAGAGGGGTTAAAAGAGATCGAGACGGATCATGGACAGTTTGATCCTCTCCTCATGGACTGCACCGAAGTGGTCCCCGGAAAAAAAGACCAAGTTGTTGAAACTATAACTAAAGGTTATTACCTTTATGACAATGTTCTTCGCCCTGCTAAAGTTAAAGTCGGCTCCGGCGAGGGAAAATAATATTTTACGGATTTAATAATTATTTAACACAAAAAATAATATGGGAAAAATAATCGGTATCGATCTCGGCACCACCAACAGCGCCATCGCAGTTATGGAAGGTGGCTCTGCCAAAATAATTCCTACGGCTGAAGGAAGGAATATCTTCCCTTCGATCGTAGAACCTGTAAAAAATCTGGTTGGTGATGTTGCCAAGCGCCAGATGATCCTCAATGCGTCCAACACCATCCACTCCGTCAAGCGTTTAATGGGCCAAAAATATTCCGGCAAACAATCTCAAAAGACTAAGGAAATGGTCTCGTATGAAATTGTTGAAAACAAAGATGGTTCTGCCGTGATTAAAGTAGGTGACAAGAATTACACTCCTCAGGAAATCTCCGCCAAGATACTTCAAAAAGCCAAAGCCGACGCTGAGGCATATCTCGGCACTCCCGTCACCGACGCTGTCATCACCGTTCCGGCGTACTTCGACGACTCTCAACGCCAGGCTACCAAACAAGCAGGGGAAATAGCCGGACTCAACGTCCAAAGGATCGTCAATGAACCCACTGCCGCCGCGCTGGCATACGGTCTGGATAAAGGAAAAAATGAAACCATTGTTGTTTATGACTTGGGTGGTGGGACCTTCGATGTCTCCATCCTCGAGCTGGGTGACGGTGTTTTCGAAGTTAAATCTACCAATGGTGATACTTTCCTCGGTGGAGATGACTTTGATCACCGCATCATTGATTACATCGTCGCCGAATTCAAAAAAGAATCCGGAGTGGATCTTTCCAAAGACAAACAAGCGCTTCAACGTATCAAAGACTCTGCTGAAAAAGCCAAGATAGAACTCTCATCCGCGACCGAAACAGAGATCAATCAACCTTTCATCCCCCAAGCCGATGGCCAACCCCTTCACCTCACCATGAAATTGACCAGAGCCAAGCTTGAGGAATTGGTAGCTGATCTTATCCAAAAAACAATAGAACCTTGCAAGAAGGCACTTTCCGACGCCAAGATTGAAAAATCTCAATTGGCAGAAGTAATCCTCGTTGGTGGAATGACCCGCATGCCCAAGGTTCAGCAGGTTGTCAAAGAATTCTTCGGCAAAGAACCCAACAAATCGGTTAATCCGGATGAAGCAGTTGCCCTCGGTGCAGCTATTCAGGGCGGAGTCATTTCCGGCGACGTCAAAGATGTCCTTCTTCTTGATGTCACCCCACTCACTCTTGGTATCGAAACCATGGGCTCCGTCATGACTCCTCTGATAGAACGCAACACTACCGTTCCTTCCAGCAAATCTCAGACCTTCTCCACCGCCTCCGATAACCAACCTCAGGTAGAGATCCACATTCTTCAAGGTGAGCGTCCGATGGCCGCAGACAACAAGACTCTTGGATCTTTCATCCTCGATGGTATTCCCGCCGCTCCTCGTGGCGTCCCTCAGATCGAAGTTACCTTTGATATTGATGCCAATGGAATTCTCAATGTCTCTGCCAAAGACAAGGCTACCGGTAAAGAGCAAAAGATCACCATCAAGAATGCCACCAATCTTTCTGATGAAGAAGTAGAGAAGATGAAACAAGAGGCAGAGAAATACGCCGAAGATGACAAAAAGAAAAAAGAATTGGTCGATAAGAGAAATGAGGCCGATACTTTGATCATTCAGACAAGAAAGGTCCTTAAAGACGCTGGTGACAAATTCACTGGCGAGGCCAAGGAAGAAATGGAGAAGGCCCTTGAAGCCCTGGAAGCCGAAGTCAAAAAGGACGACTCTACTATAGAAGCCCTCGATACTGAGCTAAAGAAAGCCACCGAGATCATGCAGAAACACGCTGAAGCACTTTACAAAGCTGCTCAAGAAGGCCAAAAAAGTGAAGAAGCTCCTCAGGCGGAAGAAAAATCTGCCGATCCCGATGACAAATCCAAAGCAGAGGAAGGCGAAGTTGTAAGCTAAATATAATCAAGACCTGTCCACAACCCAATGGCCACCACCCGAGACTACTACGATATTTTAGGCGTCAAAAAATCCGCTACCGCGGCAGAGCTTAAGTCGGCCTATCGAAAACTGGCACTCGAATGGCATCCTGACAGGAACAAATCCAAAGAAGCCGGGGAAAAATTCAAAGAGATCAATGAGGCTTATGAAGTCCTCTCTGACACCAACAAACGTGCCAAGTACGATCAGTTTGGTCACGCTGCCTTTGGAGGCGGCACCGGCTTTAATCCTTTTGGGCAACAAGCATCGGGCAATCCCTTTGGCGGTTTTTACTCCTCCGGCGGCAATATCAATTTTGAAGATCTCTTTGGCGGAGGCGGGGGATTTTCCGACCCTTTCGACATCTTTTCCACTTTCTTTGGTGGTTCTGCCTATGGAGGCCAGCGTCGTCAGGCCAAGCCTCATTACTCTCTCAAGATTTCTTTCATGGAAGCCGTCAAGGGAACTAAAAAAACCATCATCCACCAGGGGAAGCAACACGAGGTCAATGTTCCGGCCGGTACTGATAACGGGACCAGGATCAGATATTCGGATTTTGATGTCAGCTTCGATATTGGAACGGATAAAACTTTCAAAAGAGAAGGCTACGACGTTATCGTCAATCACGAAATTTCCTTTACTCTCGCCATTTTGGGTGGTGATACCGAAGTACCCACGCTTGATGGAAATTTAAAAGTAAAAGTCCGTCCTGGCACTCAACCTGAGACGGCCCTTCGCCTTACGGGGAAAGGCGTTAAACATCTTCAGTCGAACCGCCACGGTGATTTCTATATCCGGTTCGTTATCAAACTACCTACTCATCTCTCGGGAAAACAAAAAGAGCTGCTTAAGAAGTTTGAGCAGGATTGATCCCTAATATTTCTTTAATTAAAGTCTTTTCTACTCTTGTCATGACCCTTGGGTGATGGACAATCACCACATTCCCCACCACTTGTCCGACTACATCGGCAAATCTCTGTCCAGTCACTGCTTCAGCAGCCTTTTCCCCGAAACAGATCACCAATTCCGGTTGAATCTCATCTATCTGTGCTCTCACGTTTTCGGAACATTGCTCATACATTTGTCTGGTAGGTTTCTTGAACCCTCCCTGATATAAACATTTGGCGGAATTAGTTATTAGTGTATATTCCAGATTCTTTCCTAAAACCTCCGCCACTGCCCTTCCGCTCCTGGTTTTAAACAACTCGGTCATGTAGTCAGTTCTCAGGGCTCTCCAGTCAGAGGACTCCAAAACAGCCACAAATCGGATCCCATTTTCACCCTCAATTCCCCAGTTAGGGGATTCTGCCCCGACGGGGCATTTTTCACAGAGCCTGGATTCAACGTATTTCACGAGCGAATTGTATCATGCTATAATACGACTGAGTTAGAGATTTTGTGGCGGGCTAGGTTCCGCCCATTTTATTAAAAAAACATAAATTATATTAAAAATGGATAACCAAACCCTTACGGCCCGTACTGAGTTTGCCGCCGCCATCAATCAGATTTGCTCTGAGAGAGGTATACCCGTTCAGGTAGTGCTTGATGCCATAAATAATGCCCTTGTCACTTCATTTAAAAAAGATTTTCCTGAACAAGCCTTAAAATTTGAAGAGGAAGAAGGAAAAGTCATTACTGCAGAAGTTGATCAGGACAACGGTGCTTTTCGAGTTTTCGTTGGCGAAGAAGGTTCCACCAAAAAAGAACGCAAAGAAATTACTCCTCCCGGATTTGGTCGCATCGCAGCTCAAGCAGCCAAACAAGTCATTATGCAAACCATTCGTGAAGCCGAGCGCGACGCAGTTCTCGCCGACTACGAAGAGCATCTAGGTGAAGTCATGACCGGTATGGTCCAGAGAATGGATGGTCGCGCAGTGGTTATTGATCTTGGCCGCGGTCTCGCTGTCATGCCTCCAGAAGAGCAGGTAAAAACCGAATTCTACAGACTTAATTCCCGTTTATCCGTCTACCTAAAAGAGATTGCCGAAGGCTTAAAAGGTCGTCAGATAATTGTCTCTCGCACCGACCCCAAACTGCTTGAAGGTCTCTTCTCTCGTGAAGTTCCTGAAGTTAGTGCCGGCTCCGTCGTCATCCGTGCCATCGCCAGGGAGGCGGGAAGTCGCTCCAAGGTTGCAGTCGAATCGACTCAACCAGGTGTAGACCCTGTAGGATCCTGTGTCGGTCAAAAAGGTGTTCGTGTTCAGGCTGTCATCAACGAACTTAACAACGAAAAGATCGACATTATCCAATATGCCGAAGATAAAGAAAAATTCATTAAATCCGCTCTCGCTCCGGCAGAAGGACTCACTATCCAGTTTGATCAGAACTCCGGTGAAACCACCGTTACTGTTCCTTCCGATCAATTGTCTCTCGCCATCGGTCGTGGGGGTCAGAACGTAAAGCTCGCTGCCAGATTGACCAACACCAAACTCAGAATCGTTGCCGATCAGGCCTCACCCGACACAGCCATCGTCGCTACCGGTGAAGAGGAATTTGAGATTGATCAGCTCGGTCTGGACACTAAAACCCGCAATCTTCTCGTAGAAGCCAACCTAACTAAGATTGAAGATCTTTCTGGCCAACTTGAAGGAGTCAAAGGTATTGGACCCAAGACTCTTGAGAAGATCCTTGCTCAGCTCGCCGCCTTCAGAGCACCTGAGGCGAAATAAAAATTAACTCAACAACATATGTCCGATGCTACGCGCACGCGCCCTCCTGTCGTGACCATTCTTGGACACGTTGACCACGGTAAGACTTCTCTACTTGACCGTATCCGCCATGCTGAAGTGGCTGCCGGAGAAATCGGTGGTATTACCCAGGCTATCGGTGCTTACCAAATCGAACATCAGGGCAAAAAGATCACCTTTATCGACACTCCCGGTCACGCAGCCTTTTCTGCCATGAGGGCCCGTGGAGGTCACGCCGCCGATGTGGCCATCTTAATCGTCGCCGCCGATGACTCTGTCATGCCTCAAACCAGAGAGAGTATTGATCATATCCGCAAGGCGGGTATTCCCTTCGTGGTTGCCATGAACAAAATCGATCTGCCAGATGCTAATCCCGAGAGAATAAAGGCTGATCTTGCCAATAACGGTGTCTATGTCGAAGGTTATGGTGGGAATGTTCCCATGGTTCAAATCTCCGCCAAGACCGGACAGGGTATCGAAGATCTGCTTGAAGTGATTCTGCTATTATCCGAGCTGGAAGAACTCACCGACAATGCACATGCCACTCCGGCGACGGCCTTGGTCATCGAATCTTCTCTTCATTCCCAAAAAGGACCTCTGGCAACCCTGCTTGTCAAACAGGGGACCTATCACAAAAACGACAATCTTTTCGATGGCATCGAAAACTACGGGAAAATCCGTTCCATGATTGATTACGCCGGTCGCTCTCTGGAAGTTGCCCCTCCCTCCACCCCTATTCAGATCATCGGCTTTAGTCAAGTCCCTAACGTTGGTGACATTATTACCTCCACTCCTCTACAACAGACTCCCGGTGCAGTCGCCGGGGTTTCCGCTTTGGAAGTAAGCGTCGAGCGCCCTAACATCATCCTCAAAGCAGATGTTCAAGGATCTCTGGAGGCCATCATCGCTTCTATAAAAGATGAAGCCAATGTTCTTCAGGCAGCAGTTGGTATGGTTTCGGAAACCGATGTTCAGAATGCCGTCGCCGGTAAGGCAGAAATTATTGGTTTCAATACCAAAATCCCTTCTTCGGTAGCCAAACTTGCCGAAGTTGAGCACGTCAAGTTTTCAAACTTCCGCATCATCTACCAACTCTTTGATTATCTAAAGGAACTAAAACAAACCCTTACCGAGTCACAAGCTCCAAAATTGATTGAAACTGGGCAGGCTAAAGTAATGAAAGTCTTTAACTTCGCTGGCACCATCGTCTATGGGTGCATTTGTACTTCGGGGAAGATCAACAAAGGGGATTTAATTAATGGTTCGGTTGCTACATCAGTCAAAGCCGGAGGAAAAGATGTCGAAGAGGTAAAAAAAGATCAGGAATTTGGAGTCGTTATTGACCCTCTTTTGGATTTCAAACCTGGTGATATAATCATTTTCCAAAGCCTGGAAGCTAAAGTATGAATGACCAAAACCAATTCGCCACTGCCCAAAAAAACTTAACAGAGGCCAAAAAAATTCTGGTCCTCCTTCCACCCGAACCCACGGAAGATCAGGTTGTTGGTGCCCTCAGTCTTCATCAATCTCTGGAGCATGCAAATAAAGAATCCCAGATTGGCTGTCCCAGTCAGATTCATGTCAATTCAAAGATCCAGGGTGTAGAAAAAATCAGCGATACTGTAGGTAGCCGTAATCTTATAATTTCCTTTGACTATAAAGAAGATTATCTCGATAAGGTCGACTACGACGTCCGGGAGGACGGCAAGTTTTATCTTGTCATCAAACCCAAAGAGAGTGCACCCATCCCCGACGTCTCTTGCGCCAAATTTTCCTATTCAGGTGCCGAAGCTGACCTTGTCGTTGTTATCGGTGTCAACTCTCTGGAAGAGTTGGGTGCCATCTACTCTGAAGAAAAAACCTTTCTTGACGAGGCAAATATTCTCAGTCTTAACATTTCTCCCAGGCCATCGTCCTTTACCGATAACCAACTCCATTTATTTATCCCCTCATATGCCGAGCTCGTCTCCATGCTTCTCGAGAAAGCTGGTATCACTCCCTCCCAAGACGCAGCCAATAACCTGATTTTCGGAATTTTTGAAAGCACCCAAAGTCTTTCTTCAAGCAAAATTACGGCTGATACATTCTCCAGCCTCTCCTTCTTGATGAAATCTGGTGGTCACCTTCCAAATCAACAGGCTCACTTCCCGAAATTCTCTCAACCACCTTTCTTCGAATCTCCTCTCGCCCTACCTGTCGCTTCCGATGATACTTCTGAAGAAGAAACGGGACCAGTTCCTTCTGACTGGAAAAAGCCCAAGATCTTTCGTGTCGGTGAAGACCCGTCTGCGAAATAGTATTATTAAGTCATGGCCGTTTATCGCCTCCCTCTTTTTCACTGTTTTCTTGCTTGTTTGGCAACTCTAATTTTGGGTTTCGGTTTAGGGTTTACCCTTGGAAGATTTTCTCCCAAGCCTGTTACCACACGACCTGTTGTCACAGTTACTCCCACACCCACTCCCTCAGGGATACCGGACCCTACTCCAACAGATGGAAAAGTCATCCTTACGCTTTACTTCGACAATATCCTTTTCAACTCCAATGCTGCCAGCTGCTCCGCGGTTTTTCCTGTAAAAAGACAAATTTCTGTCACCAACGTTCCTCTTAGAACCGCCCTCGATCTCCTGTTCCAAGGTCCAACCGAACAAGAGCAGGCATTCGGATATAGATCGGTTTTTTCCTCAACCACCACCGATCTTCTGAAATCGGTGAACGTCAAAAATGGTATCGTCTATCTCGACTTCAACCGACCCGCTGCCCTCGAAGCCGTCAAATCAGGCGCCAATAGCAGTTGTGGTCATGCTCAGTTCTTATCTTCAATAGAAAAAACGGCGATGTCATTCTCAGGTATAAAAACAGTCGATGAAAAGAACTTTACTCTAGGTGGAAGTAAGTCGGCCTACCTTAACCTACTTCAGCAGTAATCTTGACTATTAGCCTCCAATAGCCCATAATATCCCGATTGAACCTTAAATTATTTTATTGATAACTTAAGGAGGTTGTCATGAGCAAAATATTCGACTACGAGCTCGAGGAAGCCGCCATCCGGTTCGAGGAAATGACTCCGCGACTCCACAAAAGCGCTGAGTATTCGGTTGGCTTCTCTCAAAACGAACAGTCTGGAATTTGGTACCCCTATGTTTACTTCAGTTCTGACCCTTTGAAAAACGGCAAGCCCTCCAAGATACTAATCGTTTACAAACAGGAACGCGGTTTCCAGATCGTACTCGGAGGCTTCTTTGTCATCATCTGCGGCGAGCCTTTTAAGGCACTGCCTCAGCTGGTGATGGAGCAGGAGCTGGATATTGTCATCCTTTCGACAATGGCTCAATGGCTGAAAATGGAAGCGAGTATCGAGGCGCATTTACGCATGGTGCTGGATAACGTCATCGCTTCGGTCCAACCTCTCTAAAACGTAACCACCCGGCCCCGGCTAATACCCGGGGCTTTTTTGATATCTTGTGGTAAAATTTACCCACTTCTGTTACAATACCACCTGAATATGGCTCTAAAATCAGATACAAAAATCGACATCATTAAAAAATTCGCCGCCAGTGAAAAAGACACTGGTTCTCCTCGCGTCCAGATCGCCCTTCTTACTTCTCAGATCGACGAATTGACCAACCATCTCAAGGTCCACAAAAAGGACAACCACTCACGCCGTGGCCTTCTCAAGATCATCTCTAAGAGACGCCGCCTCCTAAACTACCTTGGAAAATCCAATCCTACCGACTATTTAGATATTACAAAAACATTAAAAATCAGCAGTCAACTGCGCGACTCGGCTAAATAAGCTTGAGGAGTAAATAGAGCATATCCGTCTCAGGAGAGGCGAGGGTATTTTCTGTTTTCTTCTCAAGATCCAAGCTTCGCGCCGCACAACGAAAGGAAAAGGCATGACCTATCCCACCACCACCATTAACCTTAATGGTAAAAACATTACTATAGAAACTGGCCGTTTTGGCGCCCAGGCATCAGGAGCAGTCACAGTCCGCTGTGGCGATACCATGGTTCTGGCAGCGTTTACCGCCAGCAAAGTTAGAGAAGGTATCGATTACTTTCCTCTTTCCATCGAATATCAGGAGAAGCTTTACGCCGGAGGCGTAATCAGCTCCAGCAGATTCGTAAAAAGAGAAGGTCGACCCTCTGAGAATGAAGTTCTCACCGGTCGTTTGGTCGACAGATCCCTTCGCCCTCTTTTCGATCAATCCTCAAGGAATGATGTCCAGATCATGATCTCTCCTCTCTCCATTGATGGAGTCGAAGAGCCGGAGATCTTGGCCGTCATCGCCGCTTCCGCAGCTGCATCTATTTCTCACTACCCATGGCTCGGCCCCGTCGGTGCCGTCCGTGTAGGTATGACTCCTGAAGGAGAATTTATTGTTAACCCCACCAACGAACAAAAAGCTCTGTCTGCTCTAGACCTGGTAGTTTCCGGTCCCAAGGGTGGCATCGCCATGGTCGAATCTGGTGCAAAAGAAGTTTCCGAAGAAAAAATGATCGAAGCTCTAAAATTTGCTCAGGGTTTCTCCGATCAGGTTGCCCAAGCCATCGCAGATTTCGCTAAAGAACATGGTAAGGAAAAAATCTCCCTTACTCCCAAAGAGATTCCCGGTGAAGTCCGTGAAATTGTGGAAAAAGAACTCGGTGATCTCTCCGAGATCCTCAAAAATGAGGCTCTCAAAACCGGCACTCAAATGTCACAACTTGTCGCGGATATTGCCCTAGCTCACCCCGAATTCAATCCTAATGATATTTATGCCATTGCCGACGAGCTTCTTCGTAACCTTGCCCGCAGGCAAATTTTGGACAAATCGGACCGTCCGGATGGCCGTAAATTGGATGAGGTTCGCCAGATAAACGTTGAAGTCGGACTTCTTCCCCGCACCCACGGTTCAGGTTTCTTCCAAAGAGGTCTCACTCACGTACTCTCGGTCGTCACCCTAGCCTCTCCCGCCAGAGAACAGACCATTGATGGTATGAAAGGTGAAGCCACCAAACGCTATATGCATCACTACAATATGCCGGGTTACGCCTCGGGTGAAGTTGGTAGACCTGGTACAGGCAGAAGAGAAATCGGTCACGGTGCTCTCGCAGAGAAAGCCCTTATCCCAGTTCTTCCTGATCAGCAAGAATTCCCCTACGCTATCCGTGTTGTATCCGAAGTTCTCAGTTCAAACGGCTCAACCTCCCAAGGTTCTGTTTGTGGATCAACATTGGCTCTTATGGACGCCGGTGTCCCCATCAAGAAACCTGTTGCTGGTGTGGCCATGGGCCTTATCAGTGAAGGTGAAAAAAATATTACCCTAACCGACATTTGTGGTCTGGAGGATCATTTGGGTGATATGGATTTCAAAGTTTCTGGAACGGCCGATGGTATCACCGCTCTCCAAATGGATGTTAAAGTCACTGGTATCAACGCTGAAGTCTTGGGTGAAGCTATTACCCAAGCAAAAAGTGGCAGACTGACCATCTTGGAAAAGATGATTGCTGTCATCAAGGAGCCTCGCTCTGCTCTGTCTCAATACGCACCCAAAATAGTCAGCACCAAAGTTCCCGAAGATCGCATTGGAGATGTTATTGGTTCGGGTGGCAAGGTCATCCGTGGTATTCAGGAAGATTTCGAAGTAGAAGTCAATGTTGAGGAAGACGGCACTATTACTGTAGCCGGTATCGACCAAGCCAAGGTGGATGGAGCCAGGGCTTACATTGACAGCCTCGTAGCCGAAGCTGAAATCGGAGCTACTTACCAAGGTTCGGTTGCCCGTATTGAAGCTTTTGGAGCCTTCGTCAACATCCTTCCTGGTAAAGATGGTCTGGTTCACATCTCTCAAATCTATCCTGAAGCTTTTAAAGCTCTCAAGGTTGGAGACAAACTTGAAGTCCGCGTTCGCGATGTCGATGACCTGGGCAGGGTTAACCTCACCACTCTCAAAGAGGGTGAAAGACCTGTTCCTCCTCAACCACGCAGAGAAGGTGAAGGCGGCGGTGAACGTCGATTCCAAGGCGGTGGAGGTGGAGGTAGACCTCCCTTCAAACGCTTCCGCGACAATCGCTAAGACAATTTGAATCGGACTGTTCCCAAACTTAACAGACTTTACTGGTGTGTATTTCCCGTGAACAGCTATCGAAACCTGGTTAGGCAGGTTTTGAGGTCCTTATTCATGCACACCAGTACGTAATTAATCCTGTAGTATAATTCCTCATCGTACTTTACCAACAGTAACACAGTAACAAGGAGAGATTATGAATAAAGGTTTGTTCATTTGGGGTTTCCTGCTTGTTCTTACTGCAGTCTTTGTTTGCTATTTAACTCTCAATCCGCATACTCAAGCAGGCACATTTTTGAATTTTACGGCCGGAGAGGGTGATTGGGTTGAAGTTTCCGGCGCTGACTCCTACCAAATCTCTGCCTCCGGAGTAGGTTATTTTCGAATTTCTTCAGGCAATACCTATGTAGATGGGCAGCCTATCACGGGAGACAACTTTTCCGGAAAGGGAAGTTTGGATGGAAACCGATGGACTGTTCAAGATGGTTTCGGAACAGACTACAACATTGTTTCTGAGAACCCAGTCAGTATCACAATCCACCAAAGTGCCTCTGATTGGTTTTTGTGTATCATCTTTGTCTCAATCTTCGGCATCTTGCTCTTTGGATTCGGGTATATGATCGCTAATTATCCTTGATCTTCTCTGAATCCTCGGTCTCCAAGTAAGACCTTGAACGGGTAGCCCAGCTACCCGTTTTTTTGTTTATAATGAATCTAATGGACGATCCTGCCAAATCCTCAACTACGGCCGCAGCCAGAGACCTCGAGGTCTTAAACAGCAAGCTCAACTCGGTTGAGATTCCTCCTGAATTGAAAGAAGATATTCAGAATCAGATAGCTCGTCTCGAGCGCATGTTCTCTCAAGGGTTCTATTCGGAAGAATTCGAGAAGATTGGTCATTATCTGGACTGGATTATTAAAGTTCCTTGGACGAAAAGAGTGGAGCGACCCATCGATCTGACCGCCATTCGCGCCTCAATGGACAAGAGTCATTATGGTATGGACATGGTCAAGGACCGCATTATTGAATACATGTCTGTCTTGAAGCTTAGATCTTCAAAGAATCTCGGAGTCGCTCGAGCACCTATCATTTGTCTCGTCGGTTTGGTTGGTACCGGAAAAACTACCTTTGCCTATGCTCTTTCAGATGCTCTTGGTCGGCCTATCGCCCGTATTCCTTTCGGTGGTCTTGGATCCGCCAGAGATCTTCGTGGTCAGTCCCGACTTCATATTGAAGCTGAACCTGGTTATGTTGTTCGTGCCCTCTGTGATTCTGGAGTTAAAAACCCGATCATCCTTCTGGATGAAATTGACCGTGTTACCGAAGAAGCTCGTATGGACATTATGGGAGTATTAGTCGAGCTATTGGACCCGACTCAAAACAATCGTTTCTTGGACCACTTCATTGATTACCCGGTTGATCTGTCTGAAGTCCTGTTCATTGCCACTGCTAACAACACCGGCAACCTGGCCACAGCCGTTATGGACCGTCTTGAACCGATTCAAATGCCCTCATACACCGACGACGAGAAAACCCACATTGCTCAGGAATTTCTTCTCCCCAAAGCACTCAGGGAGGCTGGTATGGACCCATCGGTCATCACCATCGACCCTGCTCTCTGGCCACAGATAATCCGTCCCTTAGGTTATGACTCAGGTATCCGTACCCTTGGCCGCACTATTGAAGGTATTGTCAGGAAAGTAGCCTTCCTTGTAGTTACCGACCAGACTTTCACTGTTCATCTCACTCAGGAAAACATCAAACAATTCTTACCTAAGTGGTGATCACTTGAGTAATATCTTTTTCATCTCTTCCTCGATCATTTCTGCCCTTCGTTTGTTTTTTCCAATAATGATGTAAGCCAATTTTCCCTTGGAAAGCAGACTTTCCGACGCGATCACCACTCCCTCCTTGGTTTTTCTGGAATATAGGATCGGCGACATCAATTTTTTCAATTCTCCGAAAGCATATTTTTTCTTTCTCGGGATCTTATACATATTGTCGGAAAGTACACAGGATTTTTTGGTAAAATTCCGCCCGGCTAACTCAATCGCGGCCTGATATACATGGGTTCCTCCGGTTACTCTCACATTCGACTCACTGACATATACCTCTCCGCCCCGCTCGGCAATAAAATCGACGTCATAAAAACCCCGGTAACCATCCTTGGCATACTGCTCACCGATTAAATAACCAATGTCGGTTATTCTAGATGCCACTCTCTTCGGCAAAACATCTTCACTGATTTCAACTCCTCCAAAAACACCCTGTCTGTCTACTCTCATTCCACAGCTATACAAAAACTTCACCTCTCCGTTTTTTTTGATTAAAAATTCTGCGTTTGGGAATCCTCCACCAATTCTGGGATTTGGTGCAACCAGCGACTCTACCACCACAGGGAACTTTTCCCAATATGCATCCATCTTTAATATATCGAAGATCTTTTTTTCACATACCTCGTACTTTTTTGGCAGATCTCCTTTGCGGAAGATCAATACTCCCATCCCTGAATGACCTTTGTTTGCCTTGATTACCACTCCGCCTTCTTTAACATACTTATTCGCAGCAATCCTTGCTGTGTCGGTGACCCCTGAACTGATCACTCCATTGGGCATTTTGAGGTCAGACCGTATCGCCCCGTTTATTTGCGTCAGCTGTCTGATTCCTGACTTACTTCCATAGAAATTGACTGTCCAGGCGTTTTCTTCTTCCGGTGCTGCGGGGGTGACTACTTCCACTCCCTTCTCTATTAATTTCTCCACTAATTTCAAAAAACTTGCCGTTGTTGAATATGAGGACAAGCTCAATCTTTTGTGGGTTTTTCCTAGCTCAACCAATCTTTTCATCACCCGTTTATCATTTAGAGCGTCCTCGCACAGTTGACCGCTATGTGTCTTCGGTACCAAGATCTCCAGCTCTCTGACCATGCACAATTTCTTGAAATAATCGATGAATTCGGCGCTGATCTCTCTGGGTGAGATAAAGGTAAATTCAAATTCCTCGGCCATTGAATACAGATCACGGTCGGACAAGTCGGCATTCTCTTCTATTTCCAGTCTTTTTGCCCTCTCGTCTCCCATTGATTCAATAAAAGGCCAGACATCTTCTGACAAATTAAAAATTCTGACCGCCCTCTCTTTTTCCATCCTTTATAGTATAAACGAGGCTCAGCAATTCACACTCTTTGATTTATCTTTGTGCCTAATTCGAACAATAATTGGCTTGATTGACCTCCGTCGTGTATAATCACCCTCAAGTTCATGGTTCAGTTACTTCTTGTTCCTGGGTCGATTCACCGATAAATGTGTTTTCCATGCATCATCCTGTTTCAGTAGACAAATTAGTCGCTAAATGAGGGATCTAAAAACGACTATAAAACGAGAACGCTTTTGGGAGACATTTATTATCAGAAAGTCTACAATTTCCCAAATTGGATTACAATCACAGTAGACATTTATTATCTAAATTTTATGATTCCACTAAAAATCATCCCCCTCGGAGGCGTCGGTTCGGCTACAAAAAACATGTACGTCTATGAATACGGCGACGACCAGCTCGTTGTCGATTGCGGCATGGGCTTTCCCGAAGACAGCGCCTTAGGCGTTGACTCGGTCATCCCCGATATCAGTTATCTCGAGAAAGCAGGCAAAAACTTGTTAGGCATAGTCCTTACTCATCCTCACATGGACCATATCGGAGGTCTGCCATATATTCTGCCACGCCTTAAAGACGTTCAAGTTTTTGGAGGAAAACTCGCCATAGCAATGGCCGAAATTAGAGTCCGCGAGTTTGGTATAACCAATCGTCTGACCCCGGTTGAAGGTTCGCTGAATCTGGGACCTTTCCATATTCAGCTAATTCACTCGACTCACTCAGTTCCCAACTCCTATCATCTATATATCACTACCCCGGCGGGCACTGTCTATCACGGATCCGACTATAAGTTTGATCTAACCCCAATAGATAATTTGCCACCGGACCTTGGTGGTATGGCCGCTGCTGGAACTACCGGCGTCGATCTGCTACTCACTGACTGTCTTGGTATCGAGAAATCCGGCTATTGTCCCTCGGAAAGGACCTTGGTAAACGCCATTGATAATGAAGTTAGAAACACAGTCGGTAAATTTGTTTTTACCGGCATGTCTTCTTCAATTTCCAGGTTTAAAATTGCCATTGACGCCTCGGTTAAATATCACCGTCGTGTTGCAGTGATTGGTCGTTCCGTAGAGCAAAACATTGAAGCTGCCCTGAAGACTGGATTTTTGAAAATTCCTCCAGGTGTTCTCATTAAACCTCAACAGGTAGCCGCCCTTCCTCCTGGACAAGTGACCTTGATTGTTTCCGGTTCCCAGGGACAGGCCGGTTCAGCAATGCATAGGTTAGCAAACGACGAGCACCGGATGGTTCGACTGAAAAAAGGTGACAAGGTTATCATTAGCTCCAATGCTATTCCCGGTACGGGTAACGACGCCGACATTTTTGATCTAATGGATACTTTGTACAAAAACAGTATCGATGTTATCTATTCAGGCACTTCAGAAAATCTTCATGTTTCCGGACATGGCTATCGTGGAGATATCGCTCTTCTCGCAAGACTTACAAGGCCAAAAAGCATTATCCCCATCGGTGGAGACTTGCGCCATATGATGCTTTACAAGGATCTGGCCAAAGATATGAACTACGACCCCGGTAAGGTATTCGTTCTTTCAGAAGGACAATCCGTGCTTCTGGAAAACCACGTCGTCAAAGAAGGACCGAAATTTGAAACCAAAAACATCTATGTTGACGGTTTAGGTATTGGTGACGTTGGTACTGTTGTTCTTCGCGACCGCCAGGTCATGGCCGAAGACGGTATTCTGATCGCCATCGTACCTCTTAGAAAAGACAATTCGCAAGTTACTGGAGATATCGACATAATCTCCCGCGGCTTTGTCTATCAGAAAGAATCAAAAGACCTGATAAACGATGCCCGGAAAGAAGTCTATAAATGCCTTAAAGATCAAAAAGGTATCGCTACCGACTGGGGATTCATTAGAAAAAAGATCGAAGCTCATCTGGAAAAATTCGCCTTTGACCAAACCCAGCGACGCCCCATGGTCATCGCTATCATCGTGGAAGTATAGTCATGTCCTGCATTAGTTAAAGTCGGGTTTTGATTTATTTACTCCGTGCCGAACGTAGGAGAAATAATCTATAATGTTAAGTGCTTATGGCTCGCAAGAAAGGTCGTCGTAATAAACCATTTAAGGTAAACATCAAAAAAGATACCATGAACTCAATCCTGGCCATACTGGTCATCGGGATTGGAGGTTTGATTGCTGTTTCATTTTCTCAACAGGGGATTTATCTTACTAAAATTTATGAGACTGGTTCCCTCTTTTTAGGCTGGACTTTTATGCTACTCCCCTTTGTTTTTGTTGTTGGTGGGCTAATGTTGACCAGTGCAAAACTTGCCATCGCTTCCCCCCATGTATTACTGGGATCCGTCATCACCCTTATTTCTCTCGCCGGGTTGACTAAATCGGGACAAGTTGGTGAACAAATTTTTGTCTCTGTTTCCACACTCATCTCCACTGCCGGAGGGATCCTTTTCTATCTAATAGGAACCCTCATTGGCCTCTTCATTCTTTTTGAAACCTCGATCGAGGACCTGATAGTTCTTTTCCAAAGTTTTATGGACAAGCTGCAATCCGCCTCGGGTAAATTCAAAGGTGTCTCGCTAGGTAAAAGACAGGAAGTTGTTTTCCAGGGAAAAACGGCCGGAATAAAGATCAACACACACGACGAACAGCTATCCATTAATCCACCACCCTCAACGCCGGAACCTGTTAAACCTGCCCTAAAAGAATCAGCCTCTCTTTCCACCATTACCTCCAACCGACCTGAAGGCGCTTCAGATGTAGTTTGGCAATATCCACCTCTTAATCTTCTTTCCGATCAAAAACTTGGTAAAGCGGACAGGGGAGATATCAATAAGAATGTTGAAATTATTCAGGACACTCTCAGCTCCTTCAGCATCGCTGCCAAAGTGATTGAAGTTAACTACGGCCCGGCAGTTACCCAATATGCACTCCGTATCGCTATGGGTACCAAGGTCAGCAAGATCAATGCTCTTCAGTCGGATCTCGCCCTTGCTCTCTCCGCACCCCAAGGTCAGATCCGTATCGAAGCCCCCATCCCCGGCCGAGACCTTGTTGGTATCGAAATCCCCAATCGTTCTTTGGAATTTGTTTCACTCAGACAAATGCTTGCCTCCGACGCCATGCAGAAAAACAAATCCAAGACTCTATGCTCTCTCGGTCTTGATGTTTCCGGTGCACCTTGTGTTATCGAACTCTCCAAAATGCCTCACGTACTCATCGCCGGTACCACTGGTTCGGGTAAATCAGTCCTCATTAATAGTTTCATCTCCTCGATTCTTTTCCGCGCCTCCCCCGAGGAAGTGAAATTCATTATGGTTGATCCGAAACGTGTCGAGCTTACACCCTACCAAGACATTCCTCATCTACTCACTCCCGTGATCACCGACGTTGAGAAGGTTGTTAATGCACTTGGCTGGGCAGTGGCGGAGATGGAAAAACGCTACCGCATCTTCCAGGAGGTTGGTGTCAAAAATATTGCCGGCTATCACGAGATGAGCGGGTTTAGTTCGATGCCCTATATCATCATCATCATTGACGAAATGGCCGATATTATGATGAGTAGAAATGCCAATGAAGTCGAAGAAAAAATTGTCCGTCTTGCCCAAATGGCCCGTGCTACAGGTGTTCACTTGGTTCTCGCCACCCAGAGACCTTCGGTGAATGTCCTTACCGGTCTCATCAAGGCAAACATTCCCGCCCGTATTGCTTTCCAGGTTACTTCTATGATCGATAGCCGTGTCATCATCGACAGCCCCGGTGCAGAAAAACTCCTGGGCAAGGGTGATATGCTTTTTATTCCCCCTGACTTTGCCAAGCCTAAACGTATTCAGGGAGCTTTCGTTTCGGACAAAGAAATTACCACTCTCATCCACTTTATTCGACAAACAGGTGTCCCTGCAGTGCATGACGAAACAGTCACCAAGACAGTCGCTACCCCTGGCAGCTTTAGCTCCACCGGACAGGATATGGGAGATGTCGACGAAAAATTCGAAGAAGCCGCCAGACTATGTGTCTCGGCCCAAAAAGCCTCTGCCTCACTTCTCCAGCGACGTCTGGAAATTGGTTACGCTCGTGCGGCACGCATTATTGATCAGCTTCAAGAGCGGGGTATTATCTCCCAATCTGTGGGCAACAAACCCCACGAGATCCTTATTAATAGTTTTGAAGAATACCTTGCCCAAACTCAGTCGGAATAAATTATATGAAGACAGTCGGGCAGATCCTCAAAACCGCTCGTGAAGCTAAAAGCTTTTCCCTCGAACAGCTTTCTTCCCTCACCAAAATAGACATCAAATATATTTCCGCCCTCGAGGAGGATGCCTTTGATAAACTCCCATCGGAGACTTTTGCCAAGGGCTTTATAAGGAATCTAGCCATCAGACTTGATAAAAACCCAGACGAACTGGTAGCTGTTTTTAGAAGAGACTATCGACAACCACAGTCGGGAAAGATCAAGCAGAACAAACGCCATCGGCCATTATCTTTTTCTTTTCTTAACTCACAGATCACCCTCTTTGGCATCGCTCTATTGGTGTTTTTAATCTATTTAGGTTTTCAGTTTCGGGCGATACTTACCCCGCCAATGCTACAAATCCAAAGACCATCACCCAATAGCGTCCTCATCTCTCCACTGGAAATAGAAGGTCTTACTACAGTTGATTCGGTAGTAAGAATTGATGATGACACTCGGGCAAAACCAGACACTTCAGGACACTTCTTGGTTCGATATACTCTGCCTGTCGGGGAGACCACACTTTCCATTCAAGCTACCAATCGTTTTGGCAGGACTTCCATCGTTCGCATCCCCATAACCGTCGTTAGTCAGTAAGAACTGCTATTATTGAATATATGACACTGGCACAAATAGTTTCTCTTATTTCTACCGCCCTTCTCACCGTCCTGGCCACCATCATCGGTATCCAACTAATTTCCATTCTCAAAGAAGTCAAATATACTCTTACCAAACTCAACAATACTCTCGACACGGTTGAGACAACTCTTCAAAAATTATCCCAACCTGCCGCCGGTCTTATTGCCATCATTGAAGGGATCAAACAATCGGGAAAGATAGTTGAATCTGTCTCACAGTTATTAGGCAAGAGGAGACCCACACCTCCAGTTGACGTTGAACCTTATGAATCCGAAGGCCTCTAACCCGGACCATCACGACAACTCGTTTCTGTTTGGACTTACCGTTGGCGTTCTTGGGGCTCTGCTGCTTGGCACAGACGAAGGGAAAAAATTAATGAAGGAGATCATGGATTCACTGCCGGAAAATATCAGACATCTTGGTCAAACGGACTCCAAAGAAAATGTACCCGATTTTTCACCTCCTTTAAGCACTCCTGAAGAGACTCCTCACCACGCTTATTCCAAGGACGAAGCTCCACCACCTCCACCCCCGGATACTTCTCGTCGACCGGAATATTTTTACCCCTCAAAATAACTCCACGCGCTTACACTTATTACTCTGTCACTAGGATATAATTTGTATTCAAATGGACATCAACGACATTAGAAAAAAATATCTCGACTTTTTTGTTAACAGAGGTCATGTCGTTGTGCCATCAACCTCACTCGTTCCCGAAGGAGATGCAACTACACTTTTCACCAGTGCCGGCATGCAACCAATGATGCCCTACCTCCTCGGTGAAAAACACCCTCTTGGGACCCGTCTTGTCGACAGTCAAAAATGTTTCCGTTCCCAGGATATTGAGGAAGTGGGTGATAACCGCCACACCACTTTTTTTGAAATGCTTGGTAACTGGTCTCTGGGAGACTATTTCAAAAAAGATCAACTTGAATGGTTTTACACATTTCTCACCGATAAAAATGAAGGCTTGAGCCTTGACCCTTCCAGACTTTATGTCTCTGTCTTTGCTGGCGGATCAGGAGTCGATAAAGATACAGAAGCTATCACTCTCTGGCAGGAACTTTTTTCTCGAAACGGAATAGAGGCCAAAGAAGGGGAAAGAATTTTTCCATATCCCGCCAATAAGAATTGGTGGTCACGCTCAGGTACTCCTGAACAAATGCCCTCAGGTGAACCTGGTGGTCCTGACAGTGAGGTATTCTACGATTTTGGAACGGATTTCAAGTTCCATGAGAATTCTAAATGGAAGGATGAGCCCTGCCATCCCAACTGTGATTGCGGGCGCTTCATCGAGATAGGCAACTCCGTTTTCATGCAGTATCTCAAACAGGATGACGGCTCTCTCAAAGAACTTCCGGCGAAAAATATTGACTTCGGTGGTGGTCTGGTCCGTCTATCGGCAGCTACACTTATGGACCCCGATGTATTTAAAACCTCGATTCTCTCACCTATCATCTCGAAATTGGAACTTATTACCGACAAGAAATATTCCGAAGAAAACAATCGTCCTGCGATGAGAGTGTTGGCCGACCATCTCACTGCAGCAACTTTCCTGATAAAAGATGGAGTTATCCCTGGTAACAAGACTCAGGGTTATGTACTCCGTCGACTATTACGTCGCGCCGCAGTCAAGTTTTACTATCTCACCGGTTCTCGCTCCGGTCTTGACAGACTTTCCGATCTGATCGATGTCATTATTGGTATCTACACAGGAGTCTATTTTGAGCCGGAAGAAGATACCCGGTTCATAAAAGATACTGTCAACACTGAGATCGGCAAATTTTCCCAATCCCTGGAAAAAGGTCTTCGTGAATTGGAAAAAAATCCCGATATTGATGGAAAGGGAGCCTTCGACCTTTATCAAAACCTGGGCTTTCCTCTGGAAATAACAGTTGAAATTCTTTCTCAGATGGGCAGAACTATCAACATCGACCAATTCAAAGAAGAGTTCGAGAAACATAGGGATCTGTCGCGTTCTACCTCAGCTGGCATGTTTAAAGGTGGTCTCGCGGATAAATCGGAAACAGTCACTGCCTATCACACCGCTACCCACCTTCTTCACACGTCCCTAAGACAAATACTGGGGACCCACGTTCAGCAAAAGGGCAGCAACATTACCTCGGAGAGGCTGAGATTTGATTTTTCTCACCCCGAAAAACTTACCGACGAACAAATCGCCGCAGTTCAGGATTTAATAAACCAAAAAATTTCGGAAAAACTTTCCGTCACTCGCGAAGAAAAACCTCGGGAAGAAGCTTTATCCGAAGGGGCATTGGCGTTCTTCGGTCAAAAATATCCTGACATCGTCAGCGTTTACACCATCGGCTCTCCTCCTAACTTCTTTTCTAAAGAATTCTGTGGTGGACCGCACGTGACTAATACCGGGGAACTTGCTAAGATAAAAATAGTCAAGCAAGAATCGCTGGGGGCATCGCTCCGGCGTCTCTACTTGCAGTTTGAATAACCTGCTCCTAATTAGGGGCCGCCCGACATGAATCTAAAAAATATATTTGGAAGTAATAAAAAAGAACCCCCTGCTGAATACTTCCTTGCTGTCGAAATTCACGAATCACTCATTAAATCTGTTTGTTGGGAACTTCTGGACGGAGAACCTCAGGTCATCGGACAGGGATCGTTTGAGATGTGGGAAGACGAGGAATCTCTCATTAACGGTGTCGATGCGTCAATTACCGAAGCAGTCAAGAACATTAAGCCTGAACCTCATCGCATTATCTTTGGTTTACCTGAGTCATGGTTGGGAGATGAGGGAATTCATCCAACCAAACGCAATTTAATCAGCAAAATAGTCAATGAGTTAAAACTCACTCCCATCGGAGTTGTCCCCACCACTCAAGCCATCGCCCACTTCCTTAAACAAAAAGAAGGCATTCCTCCAACTGCCATTCTCCTGGAGATCTACAACACAAAAGTTGTCGTTTCAGTCGTTAAATTGGGGAAAGTTGAAGCCACTGAAGAGGTGGGAGTTTCCGGTGATTTGGCCAGGGATGTCGAAGAGGGCCTCGCTCGTATGGAGTTTGAATCTCTTCCTGCTCGCTTCCTTCTTACCGATGGTGGTGCTCTCGAAGATGAACAGCAGCAAATTCTTTCCTATCCCTGGCAGGAACGGCTTCCTTTTATCCACATGCCCAAGGTAGAAATATTGCCGGTAGATTTAAGTGTCAGAGCAGTTGCTCTGGCCGGCGGCACCGAAGCCGCCCAACATCTGGGGCTGGAAGTTAAAACACCCCCGGTTGAAACAGAAGAAAGATCTGAAAAAATCAAGTCGGATACTGCCAATATCTATATTCCTGACAACAAACCGGTCGCTGACCTTGAAAATCTGGGATTCACTTTTGAAGAAACCCCACCCCCGGATGAAATTCCGGAAGAAAAGGAGATTATTCCTGTCCAAGAGACCGATTCGGATATTCAGATCAATGAGATGCCCTCTGTAGTCGATGACGAAGCCCGTTTCGCCGTCGGAGACGACTCCTCAATGCCCTCCAAACCTCGACCAAAACTAAACCTCAAAAAATTGATTCCTAGTTTTACTCATAGTTTGGCGAATAAATTTCCCTCCTCTTCCAAGAAGATGCCGCTTGCTCTTGCAGCATTGGCTCTATTTGCCCTCATCGGCATTCCTGCATATTACTTTTTCCTCGGTTCGGCCAAGATAAAGGTCTTTGTTAATCCGGAAAAATTTACTCGAGAAATTGAAATTGCCATCGCCCAAGTGGCTCAACCTGATCTGCCGACTCTCATTGCCCAAAAAGAAACTGTCAGCGGTAGTGCCAAGGAAGAGGTCGCTACCACAGGAGAAACCACCGTCGGAGAAAGTGCTTCTGGCAAGGTCACCATTTTCAATCGTTCCAGCGCTCCGATTTCCCTGAAATCAGGCGCTGTTCTCGCCGCAGAAACGGGAAAATCAAATTTTGTTATCAGTGAAGCTGTCACCATTGCGTCAAAAAGCGCCGATTTGATCAGCGGAAAAGAAGAGTTTGGTAAAAAAGAAGCCGTATCGGTTAGTGCTTCCAAGATCGGGGCAGAACACAACCTTTCAAAGAGCACGACCTTTATAGTGGATAACTACTCAAAGACCATCATTTATGCAGTCGCCGAAGCAGACTTTACCGGTGGGACTTCCCGTACCGTTAAGGCCGTAGACAAAAAAGATCAGGAAAAAGTTCTCGGAGTAGCCACTGACAAAATTAAAGAACAAACCAGTCAACAGCTCAGCTCACAAGACCCCAACAACGGTGCCCTTCCGCTGAACGATCTTCACTTCACCCAAAAGAAATTTACCAAAGATGTTGGTGAAGAGGCCGGCACCGTCGGTCTCGACCTGGCCGGATCGGTTGACCTACTTGTGTATTCTAAGCAGGCACTTTTCGAATTGGTTAAAAATGAGCTTCAATCGCAAACTCCCTCGGGATTAACCTTTGATCAGGCTTCTACCGATATCAAAATAGAGAATCCCACTCAAAAAGGGGATTCTTACATCGCCAAAGCCACCGTCAACGCCACTCTCTATCAGCAAATTGATCAAAAGCAGTACTCGGATATGATCAAGGGCAAGACTCTCCCCAACGCAAAAGTACTCCTCCAAAACATTAGTGGGTTTTCAGAATCCAAGGCAATTACATCACCCTACATACCTTTCTTGTCCACCAAATTCTTGCCCCTCAACAATATCGAAGTAGAAGTCATTCCGCAATAGCCATGCTTTACGGTTACCGCAAGGCCACACCGCAGGATCCCCATCCAGGGAAATTCATCCCTCGATATGTGAAAGCGCTACCTACGCTAATTTCCGCTCTCGGCTTGGCTCTTGTGGCCTTTGTCATCTATCCCATCGTCAGCTTTGATTTCCAGGGAGTAAATATCCTAGGGTCATTTACGGATTCTGGTTTACTCTCTCCTGCTTCATATGTCTCCCAAGCAGAAGAAAACTCCGGTCCATCCCTGGTCTCGGGATCTGCCGACTTTACAAAGGCCAGTAATTGGTTCCCGGGGAGTATTCAGAATGACCTTTTCGTCTCTCAAGAAAATGTCACCACAGACCCGTCTGCCGCCCCCAAATCATACTCACTCTCCATTCCTTCTCTCGGCATCGAAAGTGCCTCAGTCAGTTTGAAAAGCGAGGACCTCACCAAAGCTCTCGTCCATTATCCCCAGACCGCCCTTCCCGGCCAGATTGGATCTCCGGTGATCTTCGGTCACTCAACTCTACCTCAATTTTTCGACCCCAAAAACTACAAATCGATTTTTTCCACTTTACCTAAGCTTAAGGTGGGCTCGGACATCTTCGTTGCCTATGACGGCATAGAATATACTTACCGTGTTTCGAAAACTTTCGAAGTAAAGCCCAACGAGCTTTGGGTATTGCGTCAGGATTATTCACAAAAGACAATTAAAGTCGTTACTTGTGTTCCTCCGGGCACAACCCTCAGACGGTTGATTGTTGAAGCCGAATTAGTCAAAAATTAAACCACTATGCCAGTTATTCTATGCCTTGATCCGGGAACAGCTCACACCGGTATTGCCATTTCTCACGAGGGAATTCTCGCCGAACCTCTCGACACTATTTTTGAAAGGGATCTAAACATTCTTATTGGTCGCCTGGCACCATTTATTGCCCGTTTGAATCCTCAAACTATAGTCATTGGTACTCCCGATTATGGTCCTTTGGTAAAGACAGCCCAGGACTTGGCGGAAAAGCTACCTCGGATTTTTTCCGGTCAAATTATTCTTTTTAATGAGGATCTCAGTTCCAAAGAAGCCCGCTCGAAAATGAAGGAAAGTGGCAAGCGCGGTCATGAGATAAAAACTCTCGAACACCAGACCGCCGCCGCCCTCATCCTTCAGGACTATTTAGATTCAGTTTAACGGGTTGCAATTACCGACCCTCTGAGTGACAATAACCATATGTTCAAAAACATCATTGCCCCAGTCCAAGCTTGGCTTCTCTCAAGAGGTTCCTGCGTCGGTTGTGGGACAGCCTTAAGCAACGGCCAACACCAGCCGTCATCCAAGGTTAATGGTTCAGAACAGGTCACCTGTAAGTGCGGCCGCATCTTCATCTACGATCCCGGAAAAAACACTTACAGAAGAGCTCTTCTAAGCGAAGTTTAAATTCAAACCGTGTTCAAACGTTTATTTATTGTCCTTTCCATACTTCTCGTCGGCTTTCTTGGTTGGTACTTCAACTCTATTCGACCTGTTACAGTTCACTCCACTCCTGAGCAGGACTTTGAAGTGGTCTCGGGTGAGAATTTGGATCAAATAATCAACAACCTTAGTCGGAATAAGCTTATTCGTTCAAGGGCAGCCTTTAAACTAACGGTTGTCCGTCTTGGCATAGCCAGTAAGATTCAAGCTGGTTTTTTTAGGCTCTCACCTTCGATGGACGCTCCAACCATTGCTCAAAAACTCACCAGAGCCTATGCTCGTCAGGTCCGCGTGACCATTCCCGAAGGGCTGCGTCGCCAGGAAATTGCCCTCATTGTCCAAAAATCCCTCAAAGAGAATAATCCTGAATCAAGATTTGACACCAATACATTTTTAAGCCTCACTGCTACCCTTGAGGGAAAACTGTTCCCTGATACCTATGATTTCGACCCCAAGGCTGATACCCAAACTGTTGTCTCTCGTCTCAACGATAATTATAAAAGAGTGATTTCCGATCTTAAGATCGGCTCCGATAAAGAACCTGAGATATTAATTCTTGCCTCACTTCTTGAAAGAGAGGCTGCTAATGCCGGCGAAATGCCTGAAGTCGCCGGAGTGCTCAATAATCGACTCAAGGCTGGGTGGCCCCTCCAAGTAGACGCCACGGTCCAGTATGCTCTAGGTACCGCCCGGTGTAAAAAGGTTGATTGTGATTGGTGGCCTAAAAATCTTTCCCGAGCAGATATTCAGTTTAAGTCTCCCTACAATACCTACGAGAACCCCGGGCTACCTCCCGCACCGATTTCCAACCCCGGTAGGGACAGTTTGTCAGCCGCCTCCTCTCCTCTAATCACACCCAATTGGTTTTATATCCACGATCTTTCCGGCAAGATCCACTTCGCCAAAACCGTCGAAGACCACAATGAAAACGTTTGTGTCTATCTCAAAAAAGACTGCCAATAAAAAACCGGCCTTGTTAGGCCGGTAAAACCGAGTTAGTTAAAATGCCCTCTTGCTCTATATGTCCACAGATCTTTAGTGAAATGTGAAACATTCCAGTCTTTGGGATCTTCACCATATCGATAATTCATATTAATGATGATGAGGGCTTCATCGAAATTAACACCGGAGGTGGACATGGCGTTGACGATAGCTTTCCCTCTCCAGACTGCACCAACAACTGCCGAAAAACTAAGAACGAGAGAAGTAGCTAAGCTACCGGCCACCATTGCGATCCAAACTGGACTCCAATCGGTAAAAAAGCTGACGTAGGACGGGAACAGCGAGCTAAACAATGTGGTCAGCAATAAGGGGAGTATGACCAGTTCTGCCAGTAGGGAAAAGAAAAGAAGGAAGACAAAACGGAGTACGGCTTTCTTTAAAATGTGCTTCATACCTTTTTCTCCAAATGAAATAAGGTTTGATTTACTTTGATCTTTGGATATTATCTTATAATCTTTCAAAAGTCAATTATTCTCCCAGCCTCCACCCTGTTGACATAATCAGGCATCCTAAGTTATACTATCAACACTGCTATATAACTTGGCCATTTCTGGTCAGGTTTTTGTACGTTTGCGCATTGTTATAATTTCTGCCCATAAACACAAAAAAATAAGGATGATTAAACCAATCAATCGCGAAAACTGGGGAAAGATCACCCCAAAATTAGAACAATCAGATCTTACAAAAATACAGATCGACTCGTACAAACAATTCCTCGAAGAGGGCATCAGTGAATCTCTAACAGAGCTTAATCCCATAAAGGACTTCACCGGTAAAGTTTTCGAATTCGAATTCCTTTCCTCTCGTGTCGGCTTGCCCAAAATTACTCCTAAAGTTGCCATCGAAAAAGGTGTTACTTTCGAAGCTCCCCTTTGGGCTACCGTAAAACTCACCAATCTCCACTCAAAAGCTACTCAACAGCAAGAAATTTTCCTCGGGGACATCCCCATGATGACTAATACCGGTACCTTTATCATCAACGGCGTCGAGCGCGTAGTTGTTAATCAGGTAGTCCGCTCTCCAGGTGTTTACTTCACTCGTGAAGTCGACCCACACTCCGGCCGTGCCCTTCACCAGGCTGAGATCCGTCCTATGCGCGGTTCCTGGCTTGAAGTTATCGTCTCCCGCAACGACCATCTCTCGGTTAGGATTGATCGTCATCGCAAAGTTTCTGCCACCACGCTCGTCAGAGCTCTTGGTTTCTCGGAAAATGCTCAAATTCAGGAGCTTTTCTCCGACGTTGACACCAATAAAGATCACCAATACGTCGCCACCACCCTTCTAAAAGACACCACCACCAACACCGAAGAGGCTCTCCTCGAGTTCTACCAAAAGATCCGCCCCGGTGAACCTGCTGTTTTGGATAATGCCAAAGCCCTTCTCCACCAAATGTTCTTTGATTCCCGCCGCTACAACCTTGGGCTGGTAGGCCGCTATAAACTTAACCGCAAGCTCGGTACTAATACCCCTATTGATAAACAGCACGTCACTCTTTCTATCGATGATGTCATCGGTTCCATAAAATATCTCATCAGCCTCCAAAACGGCAAGGGTAAGGTCGATGATATTGATCATCTCGCCAATCGTCGTATTCGTTGTGTCGGTGAGCTCGTCAACCAGACTGCTTTCAAAGTAGGTCTTCTCCGTCTCGAGCGCTCCATCAAAGAGAAAATGTCTCTGGCCAAGCCGGATGAACTTCCTACCCCCGCCGCCTTCGTCAATCCTCGCCCGATCATTTCCTCGATTACCGAATTCTTCCGCAGAAATAGACTTTCCTCAATCCTTGACCAGGTCAATCCTCTTTCTGAAATTGACAATCTTAGACGTATCTCCGTTATGGGTCCAGGTGGTATCACCCGCGAACGCGCTTCCTTCTCCATGCGTGATATTCACTCCTCTCAATACTCCCGTACCTGTCCGGTTCGTTCCCCTGAAGGACCGAACATCGGTTTGGTCACCTACCTTGCCCTTTATACCCGTGTTAATCCTTACGGCTTTCTCGAAGCTCCCTACCTTAAGGTCACTAAAGAGGTTAAAGGCAATGAGACCGTCATGCGTATCTCCGACGAGGTTGTTTACCTTGCCGCTGACGACGAAGAAGATGCCTACATCACTCATGCAGGTGTCGACCGTGAAGGTGATATTATCACTCAGAAATGGGTCCCCGTCCGCTACCAGGGCAAATTCATCGAAGCCGACTCTACGCTAGTTCAATATATCGATGTTGTTCCCCGTCAGGTGATCGGTACCAGTGCTGCCCTCATTCCTTTCATTCAACAGGATGAAGGTACTCGTGCCCTCATGGGTACTCACCATCTTACTCAGGCGCTGCCCTTAGTAAAACCCTCATCTCCCGTAGTTGGTACAGGTATGGAAGACACCGTTGCCGAATCCATGGGTTGGGTCGTCCGTGCCCGCCATTCCGGTGAAGTTGTCGCCTCAGACGCCGCTCACATCGATATCAAACTGAGTGCGGAGGAAGCCAAAACCGCTGCCTCCGAGATCTCACCTTTCGATTATGGATTTGTTGAGGTCAACAAAGGCATCGAAACCTACAACCTCAGAAAATACTACGGTACCTCACAAGATACCTGCTACAACCAGACCCCCATGGTCAACGTAGGAGACAAAATCAAAAAAGGTGACTTGATTATCAATGGTCCGGCTGCAGAAAACGGTGAATTGGCTCTTGGTCAAAACCTTACCATTGCTTACGCTGCTTTTGAAGGCTTGGGTTATGAAGACGCCGTTGTCATCTCCGATCGTTGTGTCAAAGAAGATCTGCTCTCCAGTATCTCCATCCACGAGCACGTCTGTGACGTCATGGATACTAAGCTTGGTGCAGAAGAACTCACCCGTGATATCCCCAACGTCGCCGAAACCGATCTCAGGAACCTTGGTCCCGATGGAGTCATCGCCATTGGTTCTGCCGTCGGCCCCAACGACATCCTAGTCGGTAAAATCGCTCCTAAAGGTGAGACAGAGCTGACTGCAGAGGAACGTCTCTTAAGAGCTATCTTCGGTGAGAAAGCTCGTGAAGTCAGAGACACTTCTCTCAGAATGCCTCATGGTGAACAAGGAACCGTCATTTCGGTTCAAATCCTTGATCGTGAGGGAGGAGATGAACTCGATTCCGGTGTCATTAAACAGATCAAAATCAGGGTTGCTCAGTTGAGAAAGATTACTGTCGGTGACAAAGTTTCCGGTCGTCATGGAAACAAAGGTGTCATTTCTAAGATAGTTTCGGTCGCTGATATGCCTTACCTCCCTGACGGTAGCCCGGTTGACATCATTATTTCTCCTCTTTCAGTTCTTGCTCGTATGAACCTTGGTCAGCTCATTGAAGCACAGCTTGGTTACGCTGCCACCAAACTCGGTAAGAAAATTGCCGTCCCTGTCTTCGAGAACGTTGAAGAAGAAAGAATCGAGAAACTTCTCGCAGAAGCAGGCCTTCCCATCACCGGCAAGACTCAGCTCTACGATGGTCGCACCGGTCTTCCGTTTGAACAAGAAACTGCCGTTGGTGTCGGCTACATCATCAAACTCAACCACATGGTTGAGGACAAGACCCATGCACGTTCAATTGGACCTTACTCCCTAGTGACTCAACAGCCTCTAGGTGGTAAAGCTCAAATGGGTGGCCAGCGTTTGGGAGAAATGGAAGTCTGGGCTCTCGAAGCTCACAAGGCTGCCTACACCCTCCAGGAAATGCTTACCCTCAAGTCCGACGACGTGGTTGGTCGCTCCAAAGCCTTCGAAGCCATCGTCAAGGGTGAAGAGATCCCCATGTCTTCTGTCCCCGAGTCCTTCAAGGTCTTGGTCAAGGAACTAAACTCGCTTTCATTAGCCGTCATTCCTACTGGAAATATAGTTTCAGAGGAGGTTGTCGAGGCTCCGGTCAAACCGGAAATTGCCGCCGTCATCTCTGAAGAAACCATTCCTCTGGCTCCTGAAGAAGAGAAAATGGTTCCTGCCGACGAATATGAAGAAGAGGATCTTGAAGAAGAAGGTGCCGAAGCCGGCGGCTTCAAACAGCAAGAAGAAGTTGAAGCTGATATCAGTAATTAAAACAAACTAACTGAAAAAATGAATAACATCGTCGACTTTACCGGACTCCAGATAAGACTCGCCTCACCAGACGAGATCAAGAAATGGTCTCACGGACAGATAACCAAACCGGAAACAATTAACTATCGTACTCAAAAACCTGAAAAGGACGGACTTTTCTGCGAGCGCATCTTCGGCCCTACCAAAGACTGGGAATGTTACTGCGGAAAATATAAAAGAGTTAGATTTAAGGGCATTGTTTGTGACAAATGTGGTGTTGAAGTTACCCTTAGCCGTGTCAGACGTGAACGCATGGGTCATATCGACCTGGCTGCTCCCGTCTCTCACGTTTGGTTCTTCAAAGGCGCCCCCAGCAAACTAAGTCTTTTACTAGATATTTCTCCCAAGGCCCTCACTTCCGTTATCTACTTCTCCAAATACCTCGTCATGAGGATTAACGAAGAGGGTAGAGAAGCCGCCAAGCAAAACATTCTCGAACAAAGAGAAGCCAAGCTTGTTGAGGTCAGAGCCAGCTTTGACAAACAGATCGAAGAACTCAAGGACAAAGGCCTTGTCGAACTCAAGGACCTCAAAAAGAAAATAAAGGTCAAAGATGAGTTTGAAATGAAAGCCGAAAATCTCAAGGTCGATACTAAACAAAAGATCGCCCAGCTGAGAGAGCAGATGGTTCTCGAGCTTGCCGTTACCGAAGAAATCTACAACAAACTAGAGTCCCTTGTCGATCGTGTAAGAGTCAACTCCCTTCTAGCTGATGCCGAATACGGCAAACTTCAGGAATACAACATCGCTGACTGGGTTGACGCAGGCATGGGTTCGGAATCTTTACTCACAGCTCTTCAGCAGATTAATCTCGACGACTTGGTCGCAACTCTGAAAGAAGACATGAATTCCAACTCTGAAGCCAAGAGAATCAAGGCTACCAAGAGATTGCAGGTTGCCCGTGGACTACTCGACGCCAAGATCCGTCCTGAATGGATGATCCTTCGTGTCCTTCCTGTTATTCCTCCTGATCTCCGTCCCATGGTTCAGCTTTCTGGTGGACGTTTCGCTGCATCGGACCTCAATGATCTCTACAGAAGAGTCATCAACCGCAACAACCGTTTGAAGCATCTCATCGACCTCGGAGCCCCCGAGATCATCTTGAGAAACGAAAAACGCATGCTTCAGGAGGCTGTAGACTCACTTATTGACTCCTCACAAGCCCGCTCTAGTCGCAGATCCCGCGCAGGCAAGACTCTTAAATCCCTTTCTGATATGCTCAGGGGAAAACAAGGTCGTTTCCGCCAGAACCTTCTTGGAAAACGTGTTGACTACTCCGGTCGTTCCGTTATCGTCGTCGGTCCTGAACTAAAACTCAATCAGTGTGGTCTTCCTAAAGACATGGCTCTTGAGATGTTCAAACCCTTCGTTCTTCACGAGCTCATCAAACAGGATATGGCCCCTAACGTCAAAGCTGCTAAAGCCATTATCGAAAAACGTCAACCTGAGGTCTACGATATCTTGGAAAATATCACCAAAAAGCATCCGGTTCTCCTAAACCGTGCTCCTACGCTCCATAAACTCTCCATCCAGGCATTCTGGCCAAAACTGATCGACGGTGCTGCTATTCGTCTTCACCCGGTAGTCTGTGGTGGTTTCAACGCTGACTTCGATGGTGACCAAATGGCTGTCCATGTACCTCTTACAAAAAAGTCCATCCGTGAAGCCAAGAAACACATGCTTCCCCAGTACAACCTTCTTAAGCCTTCTCAGGGAAGCCCTGCTTCAATTCCTGACTCCAAAGAAATGGCTATTGGTGTTTACTACCTCACCTCACTTGACGAAAACCTTGCTCCCTACAACATGCCTTTTGGCACTCCTGCAGAAGCAATTACTGCTTACCAGACCGGTAATGTAAAGGTTCGCCAGGCTGTCGATGTCCGCTTGGACACTGACTCCAAAGAGCTCACCAGGACCACAGTGGGCCGCATTCTTTTCAACAATATCCTTCCTGCAGAATGGGAGTTCATCAACAAGAATCTTCCCAGAAAAGAGATTTCTGCTCTTTTCCACAGAGCCATCAAAGAGCTCGAGGTTAAGCGAGTTGTTAAACTCATCGACGCTGTTAAGGACATCGGTTTTGACTACGCTACCGTCTCCGGTCTCTCGTTTGCTATCTCCGATAACGAAATGTATCCCGATAAAGATGTTGTCATTGAAGAAGGAAACCAAAAAGCTAAAGAGATCGAAGAAAACTTCAGACTTGGACTTATAACCGACGAAGAACGCAGAAAACTTACTATCCAAATGTGGATGGACACTGCCGACGACTTGGCTGAGAAAACTTGGAATACTTTCGCCCCCACCAATCCTATTCGTCTTATCATCGACACTGGCATGGGACGTATTACCAAGAACACCGTCAAGCAGCTCTCCGCCATGCGTGGTATCAACGTTGATCCTCTAGGTAACTTCGTTGAGCTTCCGACTAAAGGTAACTTCCGTGAAGGTCTTTCGATCTTCGAATACGTCACCTCTGTTCGTGGTTCAAGAAAAGGTCTGACAGATACCGCTCTTCGTACCGCCGATGCAGGTTATCTAACCCGCCGCTTGGTCGACGTTAGCCATGACGCCATCGTTAGAGCCGAAGACTGTGGTACCGATGATTTCATCACCATCAGTTCTGAAGCCGAAAGAAGCAAGGCCTTTGGAAAACGTATTGCTCACCGTTTCACCGTCAAAAAGGTCATCAACCCTGAGACCAAAAAAGTCATGGTTGATGCTGGTGACATGATTTCCGAAGAACTCGCAGTTGCCATTGAAGCCGCCGGAGTAAAAGAGGTCGAAGTTAGATCCCCACTCACCTGTAAACTCAGATTCGGTCTTTGTGCCAAGTGTTACGGCCACAACCTGGCTACCAACGATCTGGCCAAAATCGGTGATCCTGCCGGTGTCCTCGCTGCGCAATCCATCGGTGAACCTGGTACTCAGCTAACAATGCGTACCAAGCACTCTGGAGGTGTCGCCGGTGTCGACGTTACCCAAGGTCTTCCCCGTGTTACAGAACTGTTCGAGGTTCGTACTCCCAAGCTGGTAGCTCCTCTCGCTGAGGTCTCCGGTAAGGTTAAAGTTACCGAAACCGACAACGGCAATCTGGTTACCATTACCCCAACAGGCAAGAGTGGCAAAGAAGATCGCAAAGAATATCTCATCCCCCTCGCCATGCCTCTTAAGGTTGAAGATGGTGGCTTGGTCGCAGTTGGAACCCAACTTGCTACAGGTGGCGTTGATATTAAGTCCCTCCTCAGAATCAAGGGCCTCAGAGCCTCTCAGATATACCTAATTCACGAGATCCAGGGTATCTATGAATCTCAGGGCATCGGTATCCATGACAAACACTTTGAGGTCATCGTCCGCAAGATGTGTGATTACGTCCGCATCGATAATGTCGGCGATACATCACTGGTCGCAGGAGATGTTATCTCCCGTGGTTCGTACGAAATGGCCAATGAGGCCGCCATCGCTCAAGGTGGAGAACCTGCCACTGCCACCAGCCTCATTCTGGGTACTATAAGGGCTGCTCTTCACACTGATTCATGGCTGTCAGCCGCTTCCTTCCAGGACACCACCAGCGTCTTGACCGACTCTGCCGTCCAGGGAAGAATCGATCACCTGATTGGTATGAAAGAGAACGTTATTATCGGCCGTTTGGTCCCGACCAGCAAAGAGCGTGCCAAGATCGAAAATATCTGATAAAATACACATCTGAAATATGCCTACAATTAATCAGCTAATCAAAAAAGGACGCAAGCCTGTTCCTAAAAAAATTAAAGCCACTGCTCTTCGCAAAAGTTTTAATTCGATTAAGCGCAGAATGGTGTCTACTATGAACCCTCAAAAAGCGGGTGTCTGCTTGCAGGTCAAGACCATGACTCCTAAAAAACCTAACTCTGCTCTTCGTAAGGTCGCCAGAGTCAGGCTCAGTAACAAACAGGAAGTCACTGCCTATATTATGGGTGAAGGTCACAACTTGGCTGAGCACTCTATCGTTCTTGTCAGAGCCGGACGCGTTAGAGATCTCCCTGGTGTTAAATACCACATTATCAGAGGTAAATTGGATGCCGGTGGTGTCGACAAACGCCGCACCAGCAGAAGTAAATACGGTCAAAAACGCCCTTCAGCTAAATAAAGAATATGAGATCAAGAAAAACCCCTATTAAACCCGTCGTTCTCGACCCGGTCTACGGCAGTCCTTTGGTCGCCAAGATCGTTAATGGTGTCATGCAGGACGGTAGAAAGAGTGTCGCCGAAAAGATCGTTTATCGGGCTATTGATATCGTCGCTGAACAATCGGGTAAGAGCGGCATTGAATATCTTGCCGAAGCTGTCGACAACGTCAAGCCTACTATTGAAGTTCGCTCCAGACGTGTCGGTGGTGCTTCCTATCAGGTTCCTACCCCTATACGCCCGGAACGCCGTGACTCTCTTGCAATTCGCTGGATCCTCAACGGTGCTAAAGCCAGATCGAACAACCCCTACAGGACTTTCGCCGACAAACTCGCCGCTGAGATCACCGAAGCTCACGAGAATCAGGGTGCAGCCGTCAAGAAGAAGCTGGACACCCACAAGATGGCCGAAGCCAACAAAGCCTTTGCTCACTTTAGATGGTAAATTGAATTATTAATTCACCAAGAAATCCCGCGTTGAAGCGGGATTTTTGGTAAAAACAGGCACAAAGATTATCCTCAATTGACATTCTATATCCCAAAGGGATACCATCAGTCCCACAGAAGTCAATAGCACGTTAAATAGGCAAAAAAGGAGTCTCCCATGTCTCAGATTCTGTATGCCAAAGATAAAGGTCAAACATTCTGCCATATCATGCATGAGGATGATGGCACTTACTCGGTAAGATGGGGTACTAGTGTCTCTGATTTCTTGTCAGGAATTGAGAAATCTACCTCTGTCACATTTTTACATAGATCTAAACTCTCGGTGATCGAGGCAGTTATTACCAAGATAGAGGAAACCAAAGGAGCACTGTGTCAGTTTTCCATCACGGGACCGGGTCTTGTGATCGAACATGATGGATCATGGGATCACGATTATGACACTGGGTTTTGGGTCGACAAAGACGATACTATTACCATCTTCGGTGAGATCAATCTTGAATTTATCATTGAAAACGGAAAGTTAATTGAGGCAAAGTACATCGTCCTTAGAGAAGACCATCGTTACGAACAGTCAAGATCGGAGTAATAACGTTTCCTCCCTCTACGGAGGGAGGTTTTTGTTTACTCTTTCACTGTTAAGAAATACTATAAGATGTGATAATATTTCTTGATTTTTTCACCCTAACTTGCTGGAGGGACCGTGAACTATAAAACTGGTTTTTTTGTTCTTCTTTTCATTTTGTTCGCCTTACTCGTTTACGGCTGTTCTACCCGAGATCAGGCTCGTTTCGAAGGTGTGATCAATCTCGGAGATTTACCTGAGGACATGTTATATGTCGACGGTGTTCCCCAGGCAAATGCCAGCACTGAAAGCGATGGAGATGTGGTCTTAAGCTATGTTTCTGACGATGCAAAGTTTGTAGGACAACTTTACGGGTGTGCCTACATTTCCTTAAACTGTGGCCAGCTTTACATGCAGGGCCGTTACGAATGGAATATTCCTGCCTCGGTGAAAGGAAACACTCCTGGCCTCTATAGAGAGCCTCGTCTGACACCAACTCCGGTCCATTACGACCCGTATGCCACCCAGACCCCACCTTCTGAGTGAACTCGTTACCCCCCCTCCTACCAGGAGGGGTTTTTGTGGGTTGTACAGTCTGGTAAATGGTGTGTTATAATACCCCATATTGTTCTTAGGCCAGGCAGTTAGTCTGGCTCGCGTAGACCCCCCTTTCCGGTTGTCTATCTTGAGTTTTCCTTTAGGACAATCCGGGAAGTTTTTTCTTCCCCCAACAAAAAATATGTTTAAACCAACTCGTTTTGGTGGTCGTGGCGCTCGCCCCGGCAACCGTCAGCATGGATCTTTTGCCCCCAGAAGGAACAGATTCCAACCAAAAAACCTGGATCCTAGGTTATTCATCAAGCCGGCTACTCCCGCAGAGGCTGCCGAGGTCAACATCGAAAATTCATTTCAGGACCTTGGGCTTCACGGCAAGCTACTTGAGAACCTCATCCAAAAAGGTTTTACCCAGCCTACTCCTATTCAGGATAAAGCTTTAATTCCCGCCTTAAACGGGTCTGATGTGCTGGGTTTAGCTGACACTGGTACCGGGAAAACCGCCGCCTTCGTTCTTCCCATCCTCCAAAAGATGATTGCCAATGATAATCAAACTGCCCTTATTATTGCTCCTACCCGCGAGTTGGCGGTCCAAATTCGTGACGAAATTCGCTCACTTTCCACCGGTCTTCCTATCTATACCTGTATCCTCATCGGTGGTTCCGACATTCGTCGCCAGATTGAAGATTTAAGACGCAGGCCCCATATCTATATTGGTACCCCTGGCCGTCTTAAAGACCTCTACAACCGCAGAGCTCTTAATCTTGGCAGTACCGCGACTGTGGTCCTCGACGAGGTCGATAGAATGCTTGACATGGGTTTCATCAATGACATCACCACTCTTCTGTCTTTTGTTCCAAAAGTTAGACAAACCCTTCTCTTCTCTGCCACCATCGACAATCGTGTCGAGGGCATTGCCATGCAGTTCATGAACAATCCGGTCAAGATTTCGGTTAAAACCGGTCCTTCTTCACATAATGTTGAACAAAACATCATCCGTACTTCCGGTTACAAGGACCAAAAAATGGATGTCTTAACTGACCTCCTGTCCAAAGAGGAATTTAAGAAAGTCCTCATTTTTGGTCGTACCAAGTATGGAGTCGAAGAAATTTCTGTCTCTCTCCAAAAAAGAGGTTTTAGCGCCGATGCCATCCACGGCAATAAACGCCAGAACCAACGCGAAAATGTGCTCAGAAAGTTCAAGACAGATCAGCTTAAAGTCTTGGTAGCCACCGACGTCGCTGCTCGCGGAATTGATGTTAAAGACATCACCCACGTCATCAACTTCGATCAACCCGGTTCTTACGATGACTACGTTCACCGTATCGGCCGTACAGGCAGAGCCGGAAAAACTGGCTTCGCCCTCACCTTCGTAGACTAATCTCAATTGACTTAATATTGCTAGAGCCTATATAATATGGGCATCTTGCACATTAACCCAAAAGGAAGGTGCTCATATGGAAGGTCGAAGTATTATTGCTCTATTCGTTTCTGTGGTATTCCTGGTTGGATATATTGTTCTTGTCGTTCTCATCGGTGGCACTCCCCAGGAGATTTCCGGTTACGATTTGCAGTTATATGATCTTAATGAAGGCGAATCCTACGCGGTAGCTGCTCTTTCCCCGTCGGTAAAGTCGGCAAACTATGAGGTTTCAGCTACCAGTGATGATATTTTCTTATTCACCGGTAACTCTGAAATAGTTGCCCTCCAGACCACCGATGGCTTCTCCCATGAAGGTCAGGCCACACTCGGCGAATGGCAGATTGTCGAAGGAAGCTTCGTTGACCTAAAAATTCATTCAGAAACTGCTCTGAAAGTGGTGGTAGATAGGGGTATTTACTACCACATGCTGTCCTATTTTGGTCTTGGGATCCTATTGTTACTTTTATGGGCTTTCGCAATGTATTTCACCTATAATAGCTAAAGAAATTCCCCCTCCTTACGGAGGGGTTTTTGTTACACTTAGGCTGTGCCAATCAAAACGATTTTCCTTGATGTGCAGGGTGTCCTTGATCTTGGTGGGTCTCGGAATGCCTCTCTCATCGCTAATCTGGAGGAGATTAAACAAATCCATCATCTTAAAATAATCATTACTACCAACACTTCCCTAAGCCAGGACAATGATCCTCATGGCGTCTCTTCCCTTGCCGACCTGATCGTTAACTCGACTTCCTCCACCCCCAAACCATCCCCGGAATTTTGGAATGAGGCCTTTTCTCAGGCACGATCAATCACTACTGGTCTCCAAATAAATGAAGTTCTGCTCATCGATGACCGGTCGGATATTATCGAATCGGCCAGGGATTTTGGACTCCAGACCTTGCATTACTCCCCGGGTGTATCCGATGCAAACCTGAAAGAAATTTTTTCACAAGCTAAAATTGAAAATAAGGTCATCTCTACCCCGGAACAAATTGACCAATACTTCACCACTTTTTAACATGTACCGCTTGGTGATAACCCCCAACTTTGAAGATGATATAAAGAATTTTGTTTCGTCTCATCCAGAGCTAAAAGAAAAGCTTATAAAATCCCTAAAGGAATTACTCTCCGACCCCGATCACCCCTCTTTGCGTACTCACAAGCTGGGAAACAATTCCGAGTGGTCCATCTCTATAGACATGGCCACCAGAATCATCTTTGACATCAAAGGTGACGAGATTGTCCTCATCCATATTGGTACCCATGACGAAGTTTACCGGCCGTGATTCATCCTATATCATTGACATGCCTTTGGATGGAGCGTAAAATATATCCTATACAAAACACCTTTTGGTGTGCACCATAACATTGGAGGTTTTAGTGAAACTAAATTCACCACTTCTCTTCGGGTTTGTCCTCATTTTCTCTCTTCTGGCTTTTGAAGTCTTCAATTACTCCGTTACTGATTATGCCTTAACCGACCTGCTTGGCAATTTAAGCTTTTTTGACCTCCGCTGGGCAACTATTCTCGCGATTGCCTTCTGTGGAATTGATTTTGCCGGCCTCGCTCGGTTATTTATTCCTCAGACAGGCACTGATGATTCGGATGCAATCTGGTACCTGCTCGGCGCATGGCTATTGGCTGCCACTATGAACGCCATGATTACCTGGTGGGGAATTTCCATCGCCATTTTGAACCACCCCAGTCTGGGGGCTGGCCCCGATATGCTCAGAATCATCCCCATCGTAGTGGCTGTTCTTGCCTGGTTGATCCGCATCTTGATCATCGGCACTTTCTCTATCTCAGGCGACCGAATATTAAAATCATCTTCCTGAGCCGTTAAGCTCCCTTTATCCGGGGAGCTTTCTTTATATCCCAACAACCGTTCCTCGGCAACTTCCATCCGTCTAACAAAAATAGGCACATCTGTGATAAAATTAGCTCTGTTTGAACTCTGTCCTTCACTGGGCAGGTTTCTTTCGCCAAAGAGTTACAAAGACATAAAACATAAAAAAACATGGCTGCAGCACAAAAAACCGTTCCCTTGGACAAGGTAAGAAACATCGGTGTCATTGCGCACATTGATGCAGGGAAAACCACCACCACTGAACGAATTCTGTTCTATACCGGTAAGACCTACAAAATTGGTGACATCGATGAAGGTGACACTCAGATGGACTGGATGGACCAGGAAAGAGAGCGTGGTATCACTATCGTCTCTGCTGCTACCACCACTTTCTGGACACCCGCCCTTGAAGATACAAACATCAAAGAAACTTGCCGTTTCAACATCATTGACACTCCCGGACACGTTGATTTTACTGCCGAAGTTGAGCGCTCCCTCCGTGTGCTCGACGGTGGCATCATCGTTCTCGATGCAGGATCAGGCGTTCAATCACAAACCGAAACTGTTTGGCGCCAAGCAGACAAATATAAAGTTCCCCGCATCGCCCTTGTAAACAAAATGGACGTTTTGGGAGCCGATTTCCAAGCCACCCTCGATGATGTCCACAATAAACTCGGAGCTAAAACCGCTACCATGGCCTTGCCTATCGGAGTTGAAAACACATTCAAAGGTATCGTCCTGTTACTGGAACGCAAGCAACTGATCTGGAGAGGTGATGAGACCGGTGCTCACTATGATGTTTTGGAAGGTTTTCCTGAAGACATGAAAGATTTGTGTGAAGCCGAAAGAGCCCAGCTCATTGAAGCTATCGTTGAGACCGAAGAAAAATTGATGGACAAATTCTTTGCCGGTGAAGAGCCGACCATGAAAGAGCTGAAAGATGCTCTCCGTCAGGCCACCATCAAGAATGAAATTGTTCCCGTCTTTCCCGGATCCTCACTTAGGAACAAAGGTGTCCAGCCACTCCTCGATGCTGTTGTCGATTTCCTTCCCTCACCTCTCGACAAAGACGTTACTCGCGGCCTCAATCCCAAGACTCAGGAAGAAGAGATCAGAAAACCCGATCCGGCAGAACCTTTTGCAGGACTGGCTTTCAAAATCCAAGCCGATCCTCATGTTGGTAAGCTTACCTATGTTCGCATCTACTCGGGAAAGATCGTTTCCGGTTCATATATCTACAACCCGGGCAAAGATGAACGTGAGCGCGTTGGTCGCCTGATGCTCATGCATGCCAACTCCAGAGAAGAAATCCCTCAAGCAGGTGCCGGAGAAATCGTCGGTGTAGTTGGACTGAAAGCCACCAAGACCGGTGACACCCTTTGTGAAGAGACTAAGCCCATCATTCTCGAGTCGATCAACTTCCCGGACCCGGTTATCTCCCTTGCTATCGAGCCTAAAACAAAAGCCGACCAGGAAAAACTAGACATCGCCCTTGGTCGCCTTGCTGAAGAAGATCCAACCTTTAAAATTAAAACTGATCACGAAACCGGCCAGACAGTCATCGCCGGTATGGGAGAACTCCACCTCGAAATCTTAGTTGATCGTCTGAAACGAGAATTTAAGGTCGAAGCCACCACTGGTGCTCCCCAGGTCGCTTATCGTGAAACTGTTACCAAAGAAGCTCGCGGAGAAGGTAAATATATCCGCCAGTCCGGAGGTCGCGGTCAATACGGACACGCTATTCTCATCGTTACCCCCAAAGCCCGCGGCGAAGGATTTACCTTCACCAACAAGATCGTCGGTGGTTCCATTCCTCGTGAATTCATTGGTCCTATCGAAAAGGGTGTTCGAGAAGCTCTCGACAACGGTATCATCGCCGGTTTCCAAATGGTTGATCTCGATGTTGCAGTCGTCGACGGTTCTTTCCATGAAGTTGACTCTTCAGAAATGTCATTTAAAATTGCCGGTTCAATGGCTCTCCAGGATGCTGTCAAGAAAGCCGGTCCCGTGATCCTCGAGCCTATCATGAAAGTGGAAGTCACCACTCCTGAAGGCAACATGGGTGACATTATCGGAGATCTTTCCGCCAGACGCGCTCAAATCGCCGGTACCGCTCAAAGAGGTAATGCCCGTGTTATCACCGCCCAGGTTCCTCTATCTGAGCTTTCCGCTTACGCTACCGCAATCAGATCGCTTACCGCCGGACGCGCCAGCTATTACATGGAGCCCTCACATTATCAAGAGCTTCCCCAGAGTTTTGCTGCCAAGTTGTTGAAAACTCCTGCCAACTAGCTTAAAATCTGATATAATCGCAAACGCTAAAAATAAAATTAGTAATTAAATAATAATTAAACAAATATGGCTACATTTTCTCGCACAAAGCCTCACGTAAATATCGGTACCATTGGTCACGTCGACCACGGTAAGACCACTCTTACTGCCGCTATTACCACCACCCTTGCATCTCAAGGATTAGCCGAGGCCCTCGCATTCGACAAAATCGACTCCTCTCCCGAAGAGAGAGCTCGTGGTGTTACGATTCAAATCTCTCACGTCCCTTACGAGACCAAAAAACGCCACTACGCTCACATTGACTGTCCTGGTCACCGTGACTACATCAAGAACATGATTACCGGTGCCGCTCAGATGGACGGTGCTATCTTGGTCGTTGCTGCCACTGACGGTCCTATGCCCCAGACCAAAGAGCATCTTCTTCTTGCTCACCAGGTCAACGTTCCTCGTATCGTAGTTGCCTTGAACAAAGTCGATGCCGTTTCCGACCCCGAACTTCTCGAGTTGGTCGAAATGGAAATCCGTGAACTTCTCAAGAAATACAAGTTCGAAGAAGATACTCCTATCATCCGTGTTTCCGCTCTTAAGGCCCTTGAAGGCGACAAAGCCGCTCAAGAAGGCATTATGAAGCTCATGGACACAGTTGACGAATGGATCCCAGATCCGGTCCGTGACCTCGACAAACCCTTCCTCATGCCCGTTGAAGACGTTTTCTCGATCAAGGGTCGTGGAACAGTCGTAACTGGTCGTATCGAGAGAGGTGTAGTCAAGATCGGTGACGAAATTGAGATCGTTGGTCTTAAAGCTACCGCCAAATCAGTTGTTACCGGTGTAGAAATGTTCCACCAACAGCTCGAACAGGGTCAGGCTGGTGACAACGTCGGTCTTCTCCTTCGTGGTATTGAAAAAGACGATGTTCAAAGAGGACAGGTATTAGCCAAGGCCAACTCGATCACTCCTCACACCAAATTCGAAGCTGAAGGTTACATCCTCGGTAAAGATGAAGGTGGTCGCCACACTCCTCTTTTCACAGGATACAAACCTCAGTTCTTTATCCGCACCACTGATGTTACCGGTGAGGTAAAACTCCCCGAAGGTGTAGAGATGATCATGCCTGGTGACAACGCCAAGATGTCTGTCGAACTTATCGCCCCCATCGCCATGGAAGATGGCCAACGCTTCGCTATCCGCGAAGGTGGTCTGACCGTCGGTGCCGGTGTAATTACCAAGATCATCGCCTAAGACTAACCAAGTCTCAAAAAATTAGCACTTTGTAAAAACTTCATATGCAGGACCAACCACGTATTCGTGTTAAATTAAAGTCATTTGATCACCGCGTCATTGACGAGGCGGCCAAGAAAATCATTCAAGCCGCGCTAGTCTCTGGAGCCAACGTGGTTGGTCCTGTACCTCTGCCCACCAAAAAAAAGACCATTGTCGTTCTCGCTTCACCTCACACCGACAAGGACTCCCGTGAACAGTACGCTGTTCTCACTCACAAGAGACTCATCGATATAGTTTCTCCTACTAATAAAACCATTGACTCCCTCCAGCATTTGGATCTACCTGCCGGTGTCGGCATTGAGATCAAAATGTAGGTCGCGCTATGCAAACATTAAATTACTAAAACAAAACTCCAATTCTGATTTTCGGGTCCCCCGGAAATCCGGGGACGTTTTTCTGAAAAAACATGATTAATAAAATATACGCAGTCAAGACAGACATGACTCAAACCTTCGCCGAAGGTAAAAGAGTTCCTCTTACCGTGCTTACGGTAGGTCGTCATGTGGTTCTTGGCAATAAAACACAAGAAAAAGACGGTTACACCGCCCAAATACTTGGTGTTGATTCCCGTAAAAAGACTGCTAACAAGCCCTTAGCCAACTTCCTTAAAAAGGTTGGTCTAGACTTTACCCCTAAGAATATTCGTGAAGTTCGCACCGAAGAAACAGCCGAAGCCAAATCAGAAATTAACTTGGCCGAGGTTTTAACCGTCGGATCGACCGTTTCAGTCACTTCTGTTTCCAAAGGAAAAGGCACTGCCGGTGTTATGAAACGCTACGGTTTCCACGGCGGTCCCCGCACTCACGGTCAGTCAGACAGAGCTCGTGCCCCAGGTTCTATCGGCAGAGGCACCACCCCTGGCCGCGTTCTTAAAGGTAAAAAAATGGCCGGCCACATGGGTTCAGAAAATATCTATATCAGTAACTTGACCATTCACTCATTTGATGCCGCCACTGGAAAACTGGCCGTCACCGGTCCCCTTCCTGGTTCCAGAGGTACACTCGTGCGTTTAACTGTTACCAAAAAAGCCTAATACTCATGCCTACCAAAAAAACCACCGCTACTACTTCAATCGCTCCTGATTTTAGTGTCTTCAATGTCGAAGTCTCTCCTTCTTTGATTTCTCAAGCCATTTACATCTACCAAGCTAACTCTCACCGTGGAGTTGCCAAGGTAAAAACTCGTGGAGAAGTCACTGCTTCCACTCGCAAGATCTACAAACAAAAAGGTACTGGTAACGCCCGTCACGGCGCCAAGTCGGCTCCCATCTTCGTTGGAGGTGGTGTTGTCTTCGGTCCCACCGGTCTTGCTACACCCCTTAAATCTTTCAATCAGAAGATGAAACTTAAAGCTCTGGCAGGCATTCTCACTCTCTATCGCGCCGAAGATAGACTTTCTCTTTTGGATAGCAAAGAACTCAAAGACAAATCCACCAAGAAGGCCATCAAGCTCCTTCCTGAAGGTTATGACAAGCAGAAAACCTCTCTGGTTCATTTCGGAGACACTCCAGAGCTACTCAAATCCCTCAGTAACGTCAAAGGACTCACTCTTCTTGCAGCTAATCGTCTGAACGCTTACAAAGTCGCCCAAAGCGGTAAGGTCATCCTCACCGCCACAGCTCTTGACTACTTGGGTAAAAAGGTCAGCCTAGTTAAGAAAGCAACCACTAAATAATATGTCTACTCCACTTATTCATCAAAATACCATTATTAAACCTGTCATTACTGAAAAGAGCTACGGATTGGCAGCTCTGGACAAGTATGTATTCAGAGTTGACCCTCAAGCCAACAAAAACCAGATCAAGCAGGCCGTCAAAGACCTTTTCAAAGTTGATGTTCTTAATGTCAGCACCGTCAAAAAAGCCTCTCGCACCGTCCGCTCTATGAAAACGGGTAAATATGTCAACCTTCCGGTTACCAAGAAAGCCATAGTTCAAATCAAGAAAGGTCAGAAGATCGAGATCTTCTCCGCTCTCAATTCATAAAAACATATGAAAGTCGCAGTACCAAAACGTCTAAAACGAATTAACCCCAAGTCTTCTGGTAGGAACTCCTCCGGAAAGATCACAGTCCGTCACCAGGGTGGCCGCGAAAAGAGACAGTTAAGACACATCGATTGGAAACGAAACACCTCGGTTCCTGCCAAAGTCATTTCCATTCAGTACGATCCAAACCGCACAGTCGAGATAGCTCTTCTTGCATACCAGAATGGACTCAAAGACTACATCCTTGCTCCTCAGGGACTCAAGATTGGTGATCTTATTCAATCTTCCGAAGCCGCTGAAATAAAAACAGGCAACTGCCTTCCCTTAAGGAACATCCCCATTGGTGTCCAGATCCACAACTTAGAAATCATGCCGGGTAAAGGCGCTCAAATGGTTCGTTCGGCCGGTAACTTCGCCGTCGTCCAATCGAAAGAAGAGGATAAAATTTTGGTCAAACTCCCGTCTGGTGAGATCCGCTCTTTCAATCCCGCCGCCAAGGCTACCGTCGGTGCTCTTGGACAGGAACATCACAAAGAAGAACAAATTGGTTCAGCCGGTCGTGCCAGACACATGGGCCGCCGCCCAACCGTTCGTGGTGTCGCCCAGGATCCCCGCTCTCATCCACACGGTGGAGGTGAAGGAAGATCCGGAATCGGTCTCAAATCGCCTAAATCTGTCTACGGTAAACGCGTCATGGGTGTCCGCACCAGAAATAAAAAGAAACACAGCAACCACCTCATTATCAAACGTCGTGGCAAAAAATAAATAAATCAATATGTCTAGAAGCTCTAAAAAAGGACCATACGTAAACGAGAGGCTCATCCAAAAAGTTGAGCGTCTTAAGGCTGCCGGAAAAAAAGAAGGTATCAAGACCTGGGCCAGAAATAGTCAGATTCCTCCTGAATTCGTCGGCTACACCTTCCTTGTTCACAACGGCAAGATATTTAAAGAAGTTTTTGTTACCGAAGACATGGTTGGTCACCGCTTGGGTGAATTCTCTCCCACTCGTACCTTCCGTGGCCACGGACGTATGGTTAAGAGACTTCTAAGCAAGACCTAAAATAATATGGCTAAAACTAATCCTACAATCATCGTTGCTCGCGCCCAACACGTTCTGGTTTCTCCCAGAAAAGCTAACTTGCTTCTCGAGGCAATCGTCGGCCGTCGTGCCACTCTGGTACTCAAACAACTGACCCTCACTCCCCAAAGAGCTGCAGATCCGGTCGCCAAGCTCATCAAACAAGCTATCGGCAATGCTGTTTCTCTTCACTCGGCCTCTCCAGACTCATTGGTCATTGATTCTGCCTTCGCCACCAAGGGCCGCACACTCAAACGCGCTCACATCGGTGGTCGTGGTCGCACCAAGCCTTACGAGCGCATCGCCTCCCACCTTACTCTGAACCTTAGAATTCAAGAAGCTCCCGCCATCCAGGCTCCCAAAGTCGCTGCTCCCAAAGCAGAGAAAGTTGAAGAGCCAAAGGTAGCTGCCAAAACTAAGGCTGTTAAAACAACTAAGAAAACTAAATAAACATGGGTAAAAAAGTCCATCCTACCAGCTTCCGTACCGGAGTCATATTCCCGACAAAATCGGTTTGGTTTGCCACAGAGCAAAACTATTCCAAATTTGTCATTGAGGATAACAAGATCCGCAGGTTCTTGGAGGAAAAACTGAAGCTTGCCGGCATCACCACTATTGAGATCAAGCGTTCTATCAACACAGTCGACATCTTCATGTACGTTTCCCGTCCCGGTGTTGTTATCGGCCGTGGAGGGTCTTCCCTTGAAGCTCTCAAAAAAGAAGTTGAAAAACTTCTCGGTATATATAAGACCAAGAGCGCCATCAAGGTCAACCTTCACCCCATGGAGATCAAGATCCCCGATCTCAGCTCCGCCATCATCGCCGATCGCCTTGCCAACCAACTCGCTCACCGCTATCCTTTCCGCCGCGCTGCCAACCAGGCAATTGAGAAAGTCATGGCTGCAGGGGCAAAAGGTGTTAAAATAATGTTTTCCGGAAGGATTGACGGAGCAGAAATTGCCAGACAAGAGTCTTTTAAGCAAGGTCGCGTTCCCACCCAAACTTTAAGAGCCAATATAGATTATGCCGAACTCCCTGCACTGACAAGGTCCGGATATGTTGGTGTCAAAGTCTGGATCTACACCGGAGACGTATTAGCTAAATAAATTACTAACATGCTACAACCCGCAAGACGAAAATATAGAAAAGAGTTCCGAGGCACAATGTCCGGAATTGCCACCCGAAGCAATACTCTTTCCTACGGAGACTTCGGTATCAAAACCCAGGAATGTGGTTGGCTCTCTGCTGCCGAAATTGAGTCGGCCAGGCGTACCATCACTCACCACACCAAGCGTGTAGGTAAATTCTTCCTCAGAGTCTTCCCCCACAAACCTATCACCAACAAAGTTGCTGGTGCTCGTATGGGTTCCGGAAAAGCCGATATCTCAGGTTACGTTGCCGTAGTCAAACCCGGCCAGATCCTCATGGAAATCTCCGGAGTATCTCGTGAAATCGCCTCCGAAGCTATCCGCCTCGCCAGTCACAAGCTTTCTGTTAAAACCAAATTTATCGAAAAAAACAATGACTAAAAGCGATCTCCAAACAAATCTGGCTGAACTTAAGACCAAATTGGTCTCGGTTAAGCTATCCATAAAAGCCGGGCAGGAAAAAAACACCAATGCTCATAAAAAGCTTAAAAAAGAAATTGCTCAGTTGCTAACTAAATCAAAAAGTCTATGAAGAAACATCTACAAGGCGTAGTCAAGAGTGACAAAATGACCAAGAGTGCGACCGTGATCGTTACCAGGTTCAAAGTTCACCCCAAATACCTAAAACGCTCAAAAGTCACCAAATCATACCTTGCCCACAACGAGATCGGTGCCAAAGCCGGCGATACCGTTCTTATGGAAGAGACCAAACCCATTAGCAAAAACAAAGCCTGGCAAATCACTAAAGTCCTATGATCCAGCTAAGATCCGTACTTAACATTGCCGACAATTCAGGAGCCAAGCTTATTAAAGTGATTTTGGTTCATGGAGGTTCTCGCCGCAGATTCGGTCACATCGGTGATATCGTCACAGCCGCTGTCGAAGGTGCCGATACCAACGGAGCGGTCAAGGACAAACAGGTGGTCAAAGCCGTTATTGTCCGTACTCGCAAAGAAACACGCCGTCCGGATGGTACTTATGTCAGATTCGATGACAACGCCGCCGTTATTATTGACTCCATTAGCTCAAAGCAACCTCTTGGAACCCGTATTTTTGGACCAGTTGCCCGCGAGGTAAAAGAAGCTGGTTTCGCCAAGATAGCCTCTCTTGCTCCCGAGGTCATATAAAAATAAAAGAATATGTACAAGTTTAAAGTCAACGACACCATTCAAGTTACTGCTGGTAAGGACAAAGGTCGGACCGGTAAGGTCCTTGAGGTCGATCCAAAAGCACACAAAGTACTCGTCGAAGGTATTAACCTCTATAAGAAACACATCAAACCCAAGGGTAATGAAGCCGGTCAGATCCTCACCCTTCCTCGTGCACTCTCAGTTGCCAGCGTTGCCCTCGTCTGCCCATCCTGTGGCAAACCTACCAGAGTTGGCTTTGATGCCTCCCAGGAACCCAAGGTCAGAGTCTGTCATCGCTGCCGCCAGGTTATAAACGCCACTACTACCACTAAGAAAAGCAAATGACCCAAACACTAAAAGACCAATACCAGAAAGAAATCCGCCCCGCTCTTCAAAAAGAGCTTGGACTCAAGAGCATTGAAGCTGTTCCTAAGATGGTTAAGATCACCGTCAATACCAGCTCCAAAGACTTTAAGACGGACAAGGAATTCTTAGACAAGACCAAGGGTTGGCTTTCCACCATTACCGGACAAACACCTATGGAAACCCGCTCTAAGAAGTCCATCGCCGCTTTCAATCTAAGAGAGGGTGATGTTGTCGGTCTGAAAACCACTCTCAGGGGAGACCGCATGTATGATTTTTTCCAGAAATTGATTGGCATAGTTCTTCCTCGTATCAAAGATTTCCAGGGAGTCTCCCGCACCACCTTCGACAAAAACGGCAACTATACTCTCGGACTTTCCGAACAGATCGTGTTCCCTGAGATCGAATATGATAAAATTGGCAGGATTCAAGGGCTAGAAATGACAATTTCCACTTCTGCTGATGATTCCGCTCAGGCCGAAAAGCTTCTCACCTCTCTTGGAATGCCTTTTACAAAGACAGCCTAAATTACTAAAACCAAACTATCGTGGCTAAAACAAGCAAAATCGCTAAAACAAAAAAGCTCAAAGGTCATTCGACCCGAGACCACAATCGCTGCAAACTTTGCGGTCGTCCCAGGGGATATATTCGTCTCTTTGGCATCTGCCGTCACTGTTTTAGAAAATTAGTCCACAAAGGTGAACTCCCCGGAGTTTACAAAATGAGCAAATAATATGGATACTATCGCCGACTTCCTTACTGCTATAAGAAACGGTTACCTCGCAAAGAGGGAAACCATCACTGTCAACGTCTCGAAGACCCGCCTTGAGATCGTCAAGATTCTCAAAGAAGCAGGTTTTGTCTCTGACTTTACAGTTATCGAAGAGAAACCGGTCTCAAAATTGACCGTTACTCTCCGTTACTTCGAAAAAGATCTCCCTGCCATCGCCGGCATTAAGAGAGTCAGTAAACCCAGTGTCAGAATTCACAAAGCCTACAACGAGATCCCCCTTACTCTTTCCGGAGCTGGTCTTACCATCGTTTCCACTTCTAAAGGCCTTATGGCCGGTAAGCAAGCCTCGAAGAACCACCTCGGAGGAGAAATTATTTGTCAAGTTTGGTAAACACCATTATTTAAAAAAATTATATGAGCCGCATAGGACGCAAACCCCTTCACCTGCCAGACTCGGTAAAATACGAGAAGGTTGATGGGATTCTAAAATTCACTGGCCCCAAAGGTTCTCTGGAAGTCACCCTTCCCGAAACCATCAAGGTTGAGGAAAAAGATAACGTCTTAAACTTTGTCCGCACCTCCGAAATCCCAGCAGTCAAAGCTTTACATGGACTAATCCGCCGCCTCGCCCAAAACGCCGCCACCGGAGTCGTGGACGGATTTAGCAAACAACTCCAACTGGTTGGTACAGGATATCGTGTTGCCGCTCACCCCGAAGGTATCTCTCTTTCTGTTGGTTACAGCCATCCCGTCATCTTCAAAAAAGTAGACGGAGTCAGTGTGGTTGTTGAAGGCCAGGATAAGATCAACATCTCCGGCATCGACAAACAATTGGTCGGACAAGTAGCTGCTAACATCAGAGCCATCAAGAAACCTGAGCCTTACAAGGGCAAGGGCATCCGTTACACAGACGAAGTGGTTATCAAGAAACAGGGCAAGACCGCCACTAAATCAGCCGCCTAAAAGAATATGATAGAAAAAAATCTTACCCCTAAAATCAAGAGGCAGCATCGCATTAGAAGGTCACTTCTCGCAGTGTCGCTCAAACCCAGGCTCGTAGTTTCTCGTTCGAATCAACACATTTCTGCTCAGATCATCGAAAAAACAGGCAAAGTTTTGGCCGGTTTCTCATCTCAGTCAATCAAAGATGCCAAAGGCACTAACGTTGAAATCGCCACTCAGGTCGGTACAAAAATAGCCGAACTGGCCAAGGAGAAAAAAGTTACCGAGGTCGTCTTTGATCGCGGATCATACAGATTTCATGGCCGCGTCAAGGCTCTTGCGGAAGCCGTTCGTCAATCAGGAATTAAATTCTAAAAAATATGGCTTATTCACAAACCCCCAACCGAAATAGTCCTCGCCCTCAACCGGAAGGTTTTGAGCAGGTACTTCAAATCCGTCGTGTCAGCAAGAAAACTCAAGGTGGTAGTCAGGTGGCCTTTTCCGCTCTCGTTGTTACTGGAGACAAAAAAGGTAAGGTCGGTCTTGGTCTCGCCAAAGCCCCTAACGTCGCCGATGCCATCAAGAAGTCCATCCGCCTTGGTAATCGTGACCTGGTCATGGTTCCTATCAAAGAAGGCACTATTCCCTACGAAACCAAATCCAAATTTGGCGCCGCAGAAGTTCTTCTTAGACCCGCTCCCAAGGGTACTGGTATCATTGCCGGTTCTGCCGTTCGCGCAGTCGTCGAAGCCGCTGGTATTACCGACATCGTCTGTAAATCCCTCGGATCGAACAACAAGACCACCAATGCCCGCGCTACCTTCAAAGCCCTTAAGCACATCGAGCTTCTCGACAAAAAATACAAGTTGCTCAAAATTAAATAAAGACTATGTTACTTGCAAGTTTACCCAAATCTACCCTTAAGAGCAAAAAACGCCTTGGTCGCGGTTTTGGTTCCGGAGTTGGCGGTCACACTGTCGGTCGTGGTCAAAAGGGCCAGAAGACCCGTGGTACCATCCCAGCCTGGTTTGAAGGTGGACAGCTTCCAATCGTTAGACGTACCCCTTTCATCAAAGGTAAGCACCGTTTCCAGTCCATATACTCTCAGCCCATTGTCGTTAATCTTGATTTCTTGAGCAAGTTTGCCGATAACACCGTTGTTGATGCCAAACTTCTTTCGGAAAGTCTGAAACTCAACGAGAAAGAATCCAAAAGAGGTTTCAAGATCGTTGCCACTGGCAAGATTGAAAAGCCTCTGGAGATTGCCGTCTTGGCCACTGCAGGAGCTGTCAAACTCATTGAGAAAGCCGGAGGAAAATATTCATTCGCCAAATAATACAAAAAATATAGCAGTACAAAGGAGCGGCTCATTGCCGCTTTTTTGTATTTAAAGACAACGGTCGATATGGTATATTTTTATTATGTCCAAGAAAAAGAGCTTTTCGGTCAGCAAACTTAACCTTAAAAGGTTTCTCCCGGTAGCATTATTGGTTCTCGGTCTTTCGGCTGCCATAGTCGCTTTTACCTCCCCATCTCTCGACATTAGTTCTTCAGCTGCATCAAAAAGTTGCCACCCAGCCAAATCCGACAGCAAATGTAAGAATGCCTCAGTAGGCGATAGGATTGGGGGCGGAATTTGCGAAAAGACAAGGACGGAGAAACGCAAGGACTCCAAGACCGGTAAGTCCACCAATATCCCGATCTGTTCATTTGTTAAGAGCAAAGATGCTCCTACTCCCACAAAGACAGTTCCTACCGTTTCAGATTGGTCCACGACCACCTGTCCTAATAGTAGTCTTGTTTCCTACGTTACCCCCGAGAAGGTCAGGAATGGGTATAAATGCGTCACTAATGAAAGTGGTAAATACTTTTACTGCCCGATAGCATGGGTCACATACGATTACAACAGAGACGGGATAACAGACCTCTGGGAATGTAGGGGCCAAAATCTGTAATCAAGACCGACTGTACGCATAATTCCCTGCTAGAATATAAACACATGGAAAATTTATTAGCTCCTTTTCGCGGACTTCTGAAGATTAAGGATCTTCGAAACCGTCTTATCTTTACGGCTCTTATTATCGCTATTATCCGTTTCGTTGCCCACATCCCAGCCCCGGGGATCAACCTTGCTTCCTTAAAAAATATTTTCGATCAATCTGCCTTCCTCTCACTTTTGGACGTCTTTTCCGGTGGAACCTTGGGCAATTTTTCCATCATGGCCCTAGGGTTGAACCCATACATCAACGCCTCCATCATTATCCAAATGTTGGGTATGGTTATTCCCAAAATCGAAGAACTCCAGAAAGAAGGGGACTACGGTCGTCAGAAGATCAACCAGTACACCAGACTTCTCACTGTTCCTCTCTGTTTTATGCAAGCCGTCGGTCTACTCTTCTTACTTTCTCGTCAGGGACTCACTACCACCTCCGATCCTCTTCAATTGGCTAGCATAGTCTTTACCCTCTCGGCTGGCACTGCTCTTATGGTCTGGTTGGGAGAACAACTTAATGACTACGGCCTTGGTAATGGGATTAGCTTACTGATCTTTGTCGGCATTATTAGCCGTCTGCCCGTCACCGCCGTCCAATTATTTACCACAGCCGATCAATCCATGTTTATCCAGTACGGCATCTTTCTTGCTGCCTCTCTTGCTGTCATTTACGCCATTGTCCGCGCTAGTGAAGCCACCAGAGAAGTTCCCATTCAGTCGGCTAGAAGAGGGCTCACCTCCTACACAGCTGCCGTCAAAAACCATCTCCCCCTCAGATTGAACCAAGCCGGTGTCATTCCGATCATCTTCGCAGTTTCTTTCATGATGATTCCCGGACTTCTCGCTCGGGTTCTATCGGGTGTTCAGCAACCTCAACTGGCTCAACTTGCTACCAATCTCAGCAACTCACTCAACCCCAATAGTTTCTTATACAATGCACTTTACTTCTTCTTCGTCGTTGCCTTTACCTACTTTTACACCGCAGTTGTCTTTAATCCGGAAAAAATCGCTAAAGACCTCAGACAGTCGGGCAGCTTCATTCCTGGAGTCCGTCCCGGTCCTGATACGATCAAGTACCTTAATTTTGTTCTTAACCGCATCACTCTTGTCGGCGCATTTTTCCTCGGACTGGTCGCCGTCATGCCGGCCATTGTTTCCGGCATCACTGGAGTGTCCGCGCTAGCCATTGGTGGTACCGGGGTTCTTATCGTTGTTTCGGTAGTCCTGGAAATTCTGAAGTCGATCAACTCGCAACTCTACATGCACCACTACGAAAAGTTTTTAAGTTAAAGATGAACTTAATAATATTGGGACCTCAAGGGTCGGGCAAGGGCACTCAAGCCAAACTGTTGGCCGATAAATACAATCTCAATCACATTTCGACCGGAGAACTGATCAGGCAGGAGGTTGCGTCAAACAGCCCCTTCGGCAGGGCACTCCAGGAAAAAATCAACACCGGTGAACTGATATCTGACTCCGAACTTTTTTCTGTTCTTGAAAAGACTCCACTCAATCAAAAAAATGGTTTCATTCTTGACGGCACCCCCAGAAATCTATTTCAAGCCCAGGAGCTGGAAAAAGTTTTTAAGAGAGTGGGGGTTAAGCTGGATAAGGTTGTCCTGCTCACCCTTTCACATGAGGAAAGCCTTAACAGAATGCGTAAACGGGCTGAAATCGAGCATCGCACTGATGACAACGACGAAGCCATGCAAAAACGCCTTGAGCTCTATCAGAATGAAACAGTTCCCGTCATAGACTTCTATCGCCAGCAAGGCAAAGTCATCGAGGTTAATGGTACCCCGGACATCGATACGGTTTTTCGGGATATCGTCAGCAAGCTCGAAGATGTAAAATATGTCTCATGAACAAACTCACCGCCATGGTTGAGGGCGGTAAACGCTTAGGGCACATCAAGTCCCTCATCTCCTCGAAAATAAAAGCCGGAGTCACTCCACGGGAAATCGACCAAGTGATTGATGATCTTATCGTCAAAGGCGGTGATAGACCTTCTTTTAAAATGGTTCCAGGATACTTCAATGCCACTTGTATCAACGTCAACTCAGGAATGGTTCATGGCATTCCCAATGACATTCCCTTTAAATCCGGAGATGTTGTCAAGGTAGACATGGGGTTATTCCATAATGGTTATCACCTCGATTCATCTCTAACGATTCAAGTTGAGCCTGTTGATAACAAAACTACTGAATTCCTTAAGATCGGCCAGCTAGCCCTCTCCCGTGCCATTGTGGCGGCCCGCCCTGGGAACACGATCTTCGATATTAGCTTGGCTATGCAGGACACGGTTGAGCCTGCCGGATATTCGGTCATCAGAGACCTGACTGGCCACGGTATAGGCAAAGAACTTCACATGGAACCGTACATTCCCTGCTTCGCGGACCCTCACACCAAGAAAAACATTCTTCATGAAAACCAGACCATTGCCATCGAGATAATGTATGCCATGGGGCGACCTAGCCTGGTTGAGGATAGCGATGGCTGGACTCTTTCTACCCAGGATGGCTCGGTCACAGGCATGTTTGAGGAAACAGTCTATATCAGCCAAGACGGCCCCATAATTCTCACCCAGGCAAACTAGAGATTGGTGTACATTCCTCACATAATTGATGTACAATATCCCCTACGTGGTCGTGCCCAGGGCTAACTGGCAATTTGAGCCTGTCTCTGGTACAATACCACTTGCACAACTTAATATGGCTAAAAACCAGATGACTGAGGTAAACGGAGTCGTCTCCGAGGCCTTACCAAACACACAATTCAGGGTAACCCTCGAAGATGGCAGAGAAATCTTGGCCCATCTCGCCGGAAAAATGCGTCTATATCGCATAAAAGTCATGCCGGGTGACAAAGTTAAGCTCGATATGAGCCCATACGACACCACCAAAGGCAGGATTGTATTCCGTCAGAGCTGATCCATCTTCTCCTGTTTTCCAATGTCCAAAATCAATTACTAACACTTAAATATATAAGCATGCGGGTTCAATCATCAGTCCGCCCTAGATGCAAAAATTGCAAAATTATTAAACGCCACGGTAAGGTGTTCGTTATTTGCACCACCCCTCGCCATAAACAGCGCCAGGGCTAATTACTTATTGAATATATGCCAAGACTTGCAGGAGTAGACGTACCAAACGAAAAAAGAATCGATATATCCCTCACCTATATCTTTGGTGTCGGAAAAAAGATCGCCAAAGACATCCTTAAACAGGCTAAAGTGGATCCCAGCATCAAGACTAAAAACTTGACCGCTGACGAACTTAAGACCATCCAGGCTATTGTTGAATCAGTTCCAACAGAGGGTGAGCTAAGAAAAATGGTCCGTGACAACATCGAAACTCTCAAAAGAAGTCAGGCATATAGGGGTCTCCGTCACACCATGGGACTTCCCGTCCGCGGCCAACGCACACGCACTAATGCTCGAACCCGTAAAGGCAAGAGAAAGACTATCGGTGCCCTAAGTAAAGAAGCTGCAGCCAAACTAGAAACTTCACCAGTCAAGAAATAAACTAACATGCCAGCACCTAAAGAAAAAACCATCAAAAAAACCAAAAAGGCCTCAACCGCTCATTTCAAAGGCGGTCAGGGAAAGATGTACGTCAAATCCACCTTCAATACCACCTATGTCTCTTTTACTGACATGACAGGCAACGTCGTTTGCTGGAGCTCGGCTGGAACTTGTGGTTTCAAAGGCGCCAAGCGCTCAACCCCTTTCGCTGCTACCACCATCGTTGAAGAAGGCCTCCGCAAAGCCAAATCTCTGGGCCTCAACACTCTTGAAGTCTTCCTTAAAGGACCCGGTCCCGGTAAAGACGCTTCTATCCGCGTCCTAAAGACCTCAGGTCTCGATATTAACCTTCTTGCCGACACCACTCCTATCCCTCACAATGGCTGCCGTCCCAGAAAAACCAGGAGAGTCTAACATTTACTTACACTAAGAAAAATACACTATGGCAAAATACATCGATCCCAAATGCAGACTCTGTCGCCGTGAAGGCGTTAAGCTCTATCTCAAGGGTGCCCGCTGTTTTACCCCCAAATGTCCCATTGAAAAAAGAGGCGCTCAGGTTCCCGGTCAGCACGGAAAAAAGAGATCCCGTGGACGTATCTCCGGTTACGGAATTCAACTCAGAGAAAAACAAAAAGCCAAACGTCTCTACGGCATTCTCGAAGGCCAATTCCACAGATACTACGTTATGTCTCTCAAGTCACCTCAAAATACAGGTGAAGTTCTTATGCAGACACTCGAGTCCCGCTTGGACAACGTCGTCTATCGCCTTGGATTCACCATCAGCCGCTCTCTTGCCCGTCAACTTGTTACCCACGGTCATCTCAAAGTTAATGACAAAAAAGTTGATATCTGCAGCTACCTCACCAAACCCGGCGAAGTAATATCTCTAACTCCTGAGGGAGCTAAGATGAACTTTGTTGCTGACAACCTTAACGAAAAGAATCTTCCCGCCAAGTGGTTATCCCGCAAAGCAACTGTTGGAAAAATTGACCGTCTTCCTACTCGTGACGAAATCGGTTCCGACATCAAGGAGAATCTTATTATCGAGTTCTACTCAAGATAAAAATTTTAATAATTAGTATAAATTCTAAAATGTTACAACCAAACTTTAAGGTCACCACTAAAGATACTGGTGTTAACGCAGCTCAGATCATTATTGAACCTCTTCCCCAAAACTTCGGTCACACCCTGGGTAACTCCCTTCGCCGTATCCTCCTCACTTCTCTCGAGGGCGGATCTGCTACCAGCATTAAGGTCGATGGTGTTCCTCACCAATTTTCAACTCTCTCCGGTCTCAGGGAAGATATCTTGGACCTCATCCTAAATCTCAAGACCGTTAATTTCGCCATCGATACTGACGAAATTAAAAACGTCAAACTTCATGTTTCAGGCGAAAAAGAAATCAAGGCTTCGGATCTAGATTGCCCCACTGGCGTCACCGTCACTAATCCCGACAAAGTTCTTTGCCATCTCACGTCTCCCAAGGCCAAGATCAATGCCGTTATCACAGTCGCCCGAGGTATGGGTTACGTGCCCGCTGAAGAACACACCTCTGAAGAGATCGGCGTCATCCCTCTGGATTCTTCTTTCTCTCCGGTTATCAGTGCAAGCTATACCATCGAAGCCACTCGTGTGGGCCGCAGTACCGCTTTCGACAAGATCAAATTACAACTTGTCACCGACGGATCCATAACCCCACTTGACGCCTTCAAGGAAGCTTCTCGCCTTCTCACTGATTATTCCGCATATGTAAACTCGGAAGAAGCCTATCTTATCGAGGTCAAGCCCAAAGCTTCCACTCTGGCAACTGGAGGTTATGTCGATGATCTTGATCTTCCTACTAGAGTGCTGAACGCTCTCAAAAAAGCCGATATTGTCAAGTTATCAGATCTCAAATCCCTCTCTCTTTCAGATCTCCACAAGGTGAAAAATCTTGGTGAGAAATCTGCCGCTCAGGTCGTCGAAAAAGCCGCTGAGAAGGGCATTACTATTGCGTAATACTTACTATGGCTGTAAAACATCAATCTCGTCTGCCAAAACTAAATCGTGACGCGAACCACAGAAAAGCTCTTTTCAGGAATCAGTTAAAAGAACTTATCAAGAATGGTTACCTTACTACGACCGTGACCAAAGCCAAGATCATCAAACGTCTCTTTGACAAGTTGGTGACCAAAGCCAAGCAGGGGACTCTTAGTTCAAGACGCAATGTCATCGCCACCTTGGGTAACCCCGCTTCCGGGAACAGACTGGTTGATACCATTACTCCGGCTCTTTCTGATAGGACTAGTGGTTTCACCACTATCCAAAAGACAGAAGTCCGCCGTGGTGATGCAACCGCACTTGCCATTCTCAAGTTGGTTGTTCCCATGCCAGAGACTGTCAAACCTGTGAAGGAAGATAAGAAGGCCGCCAAGAAAGAAAAGTCAGTTAAAAAAGCCAAATAAATCTTATGAAAACTCTTACTATAAAACCCACAGACGTTAAGCATTCTTGGCACCTAGTTGATCTTGATGGTAAAACCCTGGGTCGTGTTTCTACCGAAATCGCCCAACTTCTCATTGGTAAGGGAAAGCCTCTTTCGGGGGGTCACTTGGACAATGGTGACTTCGTCGTTGCTATCAACGCAGCCAAAATTCACGTTACCGGTAAAAAAGTTACCGACAAAAAATACTATTCTCACTCCGGTTTCCCCGGTGGCCTCAAGGAGCTCAGTTTCGAACAACTTCTCGCCAAAGATCCTCGCAAAGTCATTGAAAAGGCAGTCAAAGGTATGCTTCCCAAGAATAAACACCAACAGACTCGCCTCCGTCGTCTCAAGGTCTACCCCGACGCCACTCATCCTTACTCTGTCGAACTGGGATTAAACAAAGAAACAAAATAAACTATGGCTCAAAAACTCACAAAAAAATCAAAGATCGCCGTTAAACCAGTCAAGACAGTTCCGGTAAAAAAAGGAGTCCTCGCCATGCCCAAGGACTACATTTCTGCCGTTGGTAGAAGAAAAACCGCCGTTGCCCGCGTCAGACTTTGGCCAGGCAAGCAGGAACTAGTAGTCAATGGAAAACCGGTTTCCGGCTATTTCAAGGGTGAAACACTCAAGAAGATCTATCAGCTTCCTTTCGCCATCACCGAAACTCTCGGTCAATACACCGGTAGTGTTAAGGTGGCAGGCTCAGGCATGATGTCTCAAGCCGACGCTATGGTCCACGGCATTGCCCGTGCCCTTATCAAGATAGACGCCGATAAATACAAAGCATTGCTCAGAGCCAAGGGACTTCTGACTCGCGATCCTCGTATGAAAGAAACTCGTAAAGCCGGCCAAGGTGGACGTGCCCGCGCCAAGAAACAATCTCCGAAACGTTAATTTTTTATCAAAAAATTTCAAGAAGCGCTCCGTGGGGGCGCTTTTTGAATCTGTATAATCCACTCATGGTAATTTGTGGATTGGATGAATGTGGACGCGGCTCGCTCGCCGGGCCATTGGTCGCGGGAGGTGTAATTTTTCTCAAGTCAGCCAAAAAAATTGTTTCTCTGCTACCTGCTCCTCTCAGGGATAGTAAAAAAATGACTGAAATTCAACGCCTGAAGATTTATGAGGTAAGGGAGGGTCTTCCGATAATTTATCTGACGGAATCAATCGGTGTTGATGATATCAACACTAGAGGAATCACCTGGGCAAACAAAGAAGTGTTCCTCAGGTTGACCTTAAAAATGACCGCGGATAAGTATCTGATTGATGGCAATATCAGATTTGACGATCCCAAAATGGAAAGTGTCGTCCGTGGTGATGATCTGTATCCACAGATTATGCTTGCCAGCATTTTAGCGAAAGTTGAAAGAGACTTGGCCATGACGGAATATCATAAAGTACATCCACAATACAACTGGGCAAACAACTCTGGTTACGGTACCAGAGAACATTTATATGCTCTTAAGAATTACGGACTTTCACCTCTGCATAGGAAAATGTTTGCAAATTCTGCACTCTCAAAGGTACACTAAAATGAGAGATGAAACCAATCTTCCTCATTTTTATTGCCATCGTCTTGGTCACTCCCTATCTCGGCAGCGGTTCCTTCTCAAAGTTGATCTCTCCACTTCCGGAAATAATTTCACAGCCAACCCTTAATAATAAACCAAGGACCGCTAGCGCCTCCCAGATGATAACCTTTATCGCTGGAGGAGACGTTATGTTGGGCAGATCTGTTAATACCAGAAGTATAAAAAATAAGGACTACACATGGGCGTTTAAAAATATCGCCCAAGAATTTAGCTCGGCCGATATCTCCTTGATTAATCTGGAGGCACCGTTCTTTTCGGACTGCACCCCGACAGATTTCGGAATGATATTTTGCGCTCCTCCGGAACATTTGGAAGGGTTAAAAATGGCCGGCATTGACATAGCCAACCTAGCTAATAATCACATTAGGAATCGTGGTCAGGAAGGCGTCGACTATACCATCTCTACCCTAAGGCAAAACAACATAACTCCCATAGGTTTTGAGCCTGCGATCAAGGAAATGAAGGGTATTAAGTTTGGCTTTCTCGGTTTTAACGCCATAGATAAAATAGACGAATCGTCACTTTCGTTACAGATTAAAGAACTTGATGATCAGGTTGATATCCTAGTCGCAACTTTTCACTGGGGATCGGAATATTCCCCAAAATCAAATGCCACACAAAAAAGGATTGCCCATCTAAGCGTGGATTCTGGAGCGGATGTCATCATTGGCCATCATCCTCATTGGGTCCAGGAAAAAGAAATCTATCTCGGCAAACCAATCTACTACTCTCTGGGGAATCTCATTTTTGACCAGGCATGGTCTGATAAAACTCAAGAAGGATTAGTGGTTAAGATGTTTTTTTCAGGTAAAAACTATCTTACCTCACAAGATCTTCCTGTCAGGATATTCGATTTTGGTCAGCCCCGATTTGTCAATTCAGTTACTTTGAAATAAGATTTATCTAATGGAAGCACTGTCACCTCCAATCGCATCTGCAGAAAAAGCCAACCAGGTAGAACACTTTCCATCCAACGAAGGTGCTTTCGAACTTGCCTCAGCACTCGAAGCTAAACTTGAATCATTCAAAACTGGAGAGATCGTTCTACGGCAACTATCGACCGACCAAATGAGAATTTTGCTTGGTATTAATAGTGACGGAGAATCGGTCGAAACCGGTTTCCGTTTTAATGATGAAGATAAGAAGATAGAGTCCAATCCAAATTTTGCCGGAAAAAACCCGCTTATAGACAAGGATGATCCATCCGACACTTCCAGGGGAGTAGCCAAAATCTCCACTCCCTCAGGTGACCACAATCTAAACCTACTTATAGAAAAATACAATCTTGGTTCAAATGGAATTGAATATTCACTCAAATTAATTCCTGACGTCACCATGGATGAAAGTCTTCGTCATCTTTATCTGGATCTTGTCTCAAAAAATCTTAAAAAATCAGTGGGTGTATAGTGTAATTATGAATAAATTTGTAAGATTATTTTCTTTATTTTTTGCCTTTATTTTTCTATTATTGATCTCCTCTCCGGTTCAAGCAGTCCAGTTTAAATCGGGAACTAATTTAAACCTACCTAAGGGAGAAAATTTGGACGAGTCACTTTTTATCTCGGGGGAGCAAATCATTATCGATTCAGATATTACTGGAGATCTTTTTTGTGCCGGCCAGTCGATAACCATTAATGGCTCCATTAAAGGAGATGTCCTGTGTGTCGTCCAGGACATAAAAATCAACGGTCTCGTGGACGGTAACGTACGGGTAGCTGGTCAAACGGTAGAAGTATCTGGAACGGTAAACCGTAACCTAAATGCTCTCGCTCAAACGTTAACCCTTAAAAAATTAGCAGCCGTCAAAGGCGATATATTCTTCGGAGTGCAGTCCGTTGACCTCTCTGGAACTGCAGGACGTGATCTAGCCGGAGCTGGTGAAACAGTTACTGTTTCAGGGTCCTTGTTTAGAAATGCCACGGTGAACGCTGCCAATCTCAACATTTCTGACACCGCCAGGATCAGGGGTGATCTAGACTACTACACCGAAAAAGATCGGGCTGCCTCCATCAGTTCACAATCGGTTGTCGGTCAGGTCAGAAGGCATGACTTGATCTATGAAGATAAGTCTGCTCCGGAGAAATCTGAATCTTTATCACCAATGTCACTTTTATCTAAAGTTATTTTTGGTGCCCTGGCTTTCTTTATTATTGCTTCGGTACTAATATATTTTGACAAATCCCGTACCGAAAAAGTGATCAATCGAATTCAGGAAAAACCGGTTCTTAGCGGTTTCATTGGCTTAGCTGTGTTTGTTACTTTTCCTCTCGTCTTCATTCTCCTAATAATGACACTCCTCGGCATACCTTTGGCGTTCGTGACTCTTTTTGTCTATTTTGTAGCTTTGATCGTTGCCTCGGTCTATACCTCCATAGTAATTGGGTGGAACTTTCTTAAACTGGTCAATAAAAAAACACCCACCCCATTCCTATCAGCTCTAGCGGGCACTTTTACTCTGGGACTAATTGCATCGATTCCTGTCCTGGGATGGCTTATCGCTCTTATTGCATTCTTCACCGGTCTCGGGGCACTGTTCACCAGCTTCCTCCCGGAAAAAACCAAATAATCCATGGACCTATCCAATTCGCCTATCAAAACGATTGACGAATATATCGAATCTAGTCAGGCGGATGTCAGGGAATCCCTGCATGCTATCAGAGAGGTCATTGCGGAGGAAGCTCCGCAGGCTAAAGAAACTATTAAGTACCAAATGCCCACCTTCGTACTTAACGGCAATTTAGTTCATTTTGCAGCTTTCAAAGGTCACATTGGTTTCTATCCCACCCCATCGGCAATAGAAGCTTTCAAAAACGAACTCACTCAATACATAACGTCCAAGGGAGCAATTCAATTTCCCAAGGACAGAGCACTTCCTCTAAGCCTGATCCGCCGAATGGTTCAATTCCGTGTGAAGGAAAATACTGGGCAGCGCTAGTCGACTTGTTTGAGTGATCACAATCCTGAAGGCCGGAAAATGTAACCCAGCGTAAAAAAACTTCCCAAAGGAAGTTCTTTTGTTTTGGTCGGGGTACCCAGAATTGAACTGGGACCCTGCGCCCCCCAGGCGCAGATACTAGCCGCTATACTATACCCCGAAGTAAGCCTATTTTACCACAGGCACGAATGCGTAGGACACTGGGTATTGACAAAAATAACCCGAAACCTCCATAATGGCTTTGAGAGCTTAAAAATTAAAAGTAAAAGAATGGCTAAAAAAGCTAAAAAAGAAGAGGTTAAGGTTACCCAGATTACTGACAACAGCGCCCGACTAACAGCCGTAAAAATTGCCATGCAGCAAATTCAAAAACAGTTCGGAGAAGGTGCAATCATGCGCATGGGAGTGGATAAAGTATCAGAAAAAATCCCAGTCATCAGTAGTGGAGCTCTCAGTCTTGATCTCGCCCTAGGAGTGGGCGGTTTCCCCAAAGGGCGTATTGTTGAGATCTATGGTCCCGAAGCCTCTGGAAAAACAACAGTGGCTCTTCATGTGATTGCTGAAGCTCAAAAAAATGGCGGTGTAGCAGCATTTATTGATGCAGAACACGCCATGGATCCTGCTAGAGCTCAATCAATCGGAGTGGATCTGGATAATTTATTGCTTTCCCAGCCGGACAACGGTGAACAGGCTTTAGAAATCGCCGAAACTTTAATCCGTTCCGGTGGTGTCGATGTTGTTGTTATTGACTCTGTCGCCGCTCTTGTCCCAAAATCCGAGATAGAAGGCGAAATGGGAGATTCGTCCATGGGTCTCCAGGCTCGGTTGATGAGTCAGGCCCTTCGAAAAATTACCGGTGCTATTTCCAAATCAAAATGTATTGTAATCTTCACTAACCAGCTTCGCGAAAAAATCGGTGTTATGTTCGGCAATCCTGAAGTTACCACCGGTGGCAAAGCTCTTAAGTTCTACGCCTCTGTCCGCATCGACATGCGCAAGATTGGTAATATTCAGGAGGGGGAAGAGATTATTGGATCACGACATCGAGCAAAAATTGTCAAAAACAAAGTCGCCCCACCATTTAAATCAACCGAGGTTGATATCCTCAATGTCGGTGGAATCAGCCGTCTGGGTGACCTCTTAGACACTGCCATAACCTATGGAGTTATAGACAAAGCCGGCGCTTTCCTTAAGTATGAAGGTCAGACCATTGCTCAAGGTCGTGAGTCGGCCAAAGCATATTTAGCTGAAAGACCCGAGCTCATGGACAAAATTCGTGCTCAGGTAATGGAAAAAGTTCATGCCCCGGACAAGCCAGCCGTCTGAGGTTAGACAGTCTTTGGTGAGCTACGCTGCTCGCATTCTGGGCATGCGGCCATATTTTTCCGGAAAATTAAGGCAGAAACTTCAAGAACGTGCTCAAAAAATGGGTTTCGTTGCCGCCGAAGAAGTCATAGAAGCTATAATTTCCGAACTCGCATCAAACAAGTTTCTTGACGACCGTTACTTGGCCGCAGGCTATGTCAGGAAAGAGCTCAGAAAAGGCTGGGGGCCCCGGATTATCCTTCTCAAGCTAATCAGGCTTGGTGTAGACCGGGAGACCGCTCAGGAGGCTATCCTGACCGAGGCTGACCTGCCTCAACAGAAGGAGGCCATCAGCCACTATCTGAAAAAAATCAACCGATATGACCCCAGGATCCAGACAAACAAGCTCTTTCAGAGAGGTTTCAACGGTGCTGCCATCCTAAATAGATTTGACTCTGCAACCCAAGAAGACTAAAATACAGATACCATAATCAGGAACAACCTCTTTTACGCACACATGACTGTCATTCTATTAAACAATAATATAACAGCGGTACCCCTAGCAGGGTAAGTTTTGCGTTCCAGGGACTCTTGAAAGTGGGCTTAGTAATTTTTGCTAGACCACATGTCACTCTTATCAATCTTTAAATCAAACCTCTTTAAGGCAGGGCCTCAGGCCACGCCTAAGAAAGTTATTACCCCCGTAGAACTAAAAGCCTCTCACCAGGCATCACCGGCACCTGTCCCCGCTCCTGCTGCCCCACAGGTAGACACCAAGGCCATAGTCGCCCAAGTCACCGCCCAAGCCCAATCACAGGCACAATCCCAAGCCAGAGAAATCATCCTTGCCGCCAAGGATGAAGCTTTCAAGATCAAAGATCAAGCCGTCAAAGACGCCAGAATTCAGCTTGAAGAAATCGAGCTTCGCGCTAAAAACCTAGCTCAAAAACAGCAGGGATTAATCTCTCTTGAAGATCAGGTCAAAAAACAAAAATCCTCATTGGATAATAGCCTCAACCAAGTAGAAGAACAGAAAAAACATCTGACCTCCCAAGAAGACTCCATTGCCCTCAAGCTGGAGAAAATAGCCTCCATGACTGCGGATCAGGCTAAAAAAGAACTACTCTCCCAGGTCGAAAAAAGATCTGCTGGAGATATTGCCAAGGTCATCAAAGAAACCGAGGAAAAGGCCAAGCTTGAGGCCGACGATATCGCTAGAGAAATATTAGTCGACGCTATGAGAAGTGGCGCTACAGACTACGTTGCAGAATATACCATTTCTACAGTCCCGATCCCTGATGAAGAGACCAAAGGACGTATCATCGGCAAAGACGGCCGCAACATTAGGATCTTTGAAAAAATTTCCGGTTGCGACGTTTCTATGGATGAATCCCCGGATGAAGTAAAACTATCCAGCTTTGACCCAGTCAGGAGAGAGATTGCCCGTGTGACCCTGATTCGATTAATTAAAGACGGCCGTATTCACCCTGCCCGTATTGAAGAATACTTCGATAGAGCCCGCAGAGATGTAGAACAGATCATGTTCCAAGAAGGACAGAAACTCTGCCACGCAGTCGGTGTCTACAACATGCCCCGTGATCTTATCGGCATCCTGGGAAGATTCAAATTCCGCACTTCGTATGGACAAAATATGATTAGTCACACTCTAGAGGAAACAAGGATTGGTATAAAACTGGCCAACGAGGTTGGAGCCAACGTTGATACTGTTCGCCTTGGTTGCTTGCTGCACGATATCGGAAAAGTCATCGAGGGTGAAGGTAACCATGTTGAGCTCGGTGTTAATTACCTGAAAAAATTCAATTTACCTCAGAATGTCATTGACTGTGTCGCCCAACATCATGAGGACGAGGAATTCAGTCACGTTGAGTCAATCTTGGTCTACATTTCCGATGCCATCTCCGGCTCTCGCCCTGGTGCCAGACATGAAAATACTGAAGAGTATGCCAAGAGGATAACTCAGCTTGAGACCATCGCTAAGAAACACCCGGAGGTAGAAGACGCATACGCCATCTCCGCCGGAAGGGAAATACGTGTTATTGTTAATCCTAGCAAGGCCAGTGATGAGCAACTTCCTATTCTTGCTGCTGCCATTCGCGATGAAATAAGAAACACAATGACCTTCCCGGGAACGGTTAAGGTCAATGTCCTGCGCGAAACCAGAGCGGCCGAGATTGCCAGTTAAATCTCTGCCACTTGATAAAATCAACAAATTGATGGTAACATCAGACATTAATTTAAATTTGAGCCTGTCCATGTTCAAGGAGGTGAACAAAAAAAATTATGACCAAACATTCGCTTATTAACATTGTTTCCAAAAAAGTCCACCTTACTAAAAAGGCCGTTAAAGAAACCGTAGACACCTTTTTTGATGAGATGATCGCTTCTCTCGTGAAGGGTGATAAAGTTGTGGTTTCCGGATTCGGTACCTTCTACATCGGTAAGGTTGACGACAAACAAGTTGTTCCCTTTGGAAACGAAACCAAGAGACAGGTTGTCAAAGGACATAAGGTAATCAACTTCCACGTTGGTAAACCTCTCAAGAAAAAAGTCTGGTAAATGCCCCTAGTTCACATCAAGACCTTTGGCTGTCAGGCCAACAAATCCGACTCCGAAAGAATTTTGGGTGACTACTTTGCTCGTGGTTTCTCTGAAACAGACGATTGGAAGAAAGCTGATGAAATTGTCATCAACACCTGTTCTGTCAGGCGCTCGGCGGAAGATAGGGTTAGGGGATTCATCAACAACATCAATAAATTTTTCGCAACCTCCAGTAAACCCAAGATAATCCTCACTGGTTGCATGCTTTTCAGGTCTGAGGCTCAAATAAGAGAACTTCTTCCCGAGGTAGATGAGGTGCTGCCCATAAACGAGGTCGGTTTTAATCAACAGGCAATTAGAAAAGATAAGATTCACGCTTGGGTCCCAGTGTCTTCAGGTTGTAACTCTTTTTGTACCTACTGCATTGTTCCGTATTCTCGGGGGAGAGAAGTGTCCCGTCCCGAAGCAGACATTGTCTTAGAGGTGGAGAACTTGGCTAAAATTGGTTTCACCGAAATTACTCTTCTTGGCCAGAACGTTAATTCATACGGCCTGGAGAAAGAAGGGATTGCTTTGAGGAAGTTATACATGGAGTCACACCTTGACCTTTCAAGCCTTCCTTCAAACCAGTCTCAATACAAAAAAGCTAAATCTACTCCACCATTTGTCATTCTGCTTCAGAAAATCTCGAAAATAGATCAAATTAAAAAGATCAGCTTCTTCACATCCAATCCTTGGGACTTTTACGACGAACTCATAGATGAGATTGCCAAAAATCCCAAGATCGACCGTTTTATCCATCTTCCAGTCCAGTCGGGCAGCAATCGGATTCTTGAAAAAATGAACCGAGGTTATACTCGAGAGTCATATTTGGCACTTGTCTCTAAGATTAAAACCAAGATACCTGAAGCTGTCTTTGGTACAGACATTATCGTTGGCTTTCCAACTGAAACTGATGAAGACTTTCATGAAACTGTTAATTTGGTCAAACAAATCGGTTTCAAAGTTGGCTTTGTCGCTCGTTACTCTCCCAGACCAGGAACGGTATCATCCAAATTATTTCCCGACGATGTCTCACCGGCGATAAAAAAAATGCGTTGGGAAATACTGGATAAAATAATCAATAAAGACAATCTTTCCGTCAGACCGATTGTCCCTTAAATGAAACCAAAAGTATTAGTCATCGTTGGGCCGACAGCTTCAGGTAAAACCTCATTGGCTCTAAAAGTCGCCTCTCTCCTTCCTCGTTGCTCCATCATCTCTGTGGATGCCAGACAAGCCTACAAAGAGCTTAGTATTTTGACCGGAAAAGATATTCCGAAGAGATTGCCGAAGGGGACCAATATTTATGGATCGGATCTGCTTGATACTGGTGAAGAAGTAAACATTGCCTCCTTTGTCAAGAAAGTAAAACCCATCATTAAAGACAATTTAGCTAACGGAACCCCACTCATTCTTGTTGGAGGAAGCGGCTTGTACATTAAGGCACTTACATCTGATCTAAGTGATATTTACATCCCACCTGATCAGGAACTGCGGGATAAACTTTCCCACTTCAGTCTGGATGGTCTTCAGCGAGAACTAAAAAAAATTAATGCCCAACTCTTTGATCAGCTAAACAACTCCGATAGGAATAACCCTCGCCGACTAATTCGACACATAGAAAAATGCCTCTCGTCAAAAAAGCCTAGCACTCCCACTCCTCCCCTCGCGCAATTTAACTGGATTGGTCTTAATCTCTCAAAAGCCACCCAGAAGAAGTTAATTGAGAAAAGAGTTCGGGAAAGAATCAAGCAGGGTGCTGTCCAGGAGGTCAAAGCCATAAGAAAAGCCTACTCAAAAACCAAGTCACCCCTTTTCACCAGTCTCGGAGTTAAGGAAATAACCTCTTACTTAAATGGAGATATTACACAGACAAAACTGGTCAGTTTATGGACTCAGTCGGAAGTCGGTTATGCACGAAGACAAAATGTCTGGTTTAAGAAGCAAGCTTCGATTATTTGGTATGATGAAAGTAAGGATAGAGAAGTGCTCGCTCAGGAATTAGCTCGTGATTTAAAAAAACAAAAATGAATAACAAAAACAAGCTCACTGTTGAAATAGGATTTGGTACGATTTTTTGGGCACTATTTGCTTTTTTGGCAGTTAAATTTTTGGGGAACATCCTTGATATCTTTATCCTTCTCTTCATCTCCATCATCATAGCCTTGGCTTTATGCCCACTTGTAGATTCCCTGGAAAAGAGACAAATTAACCGCTCCCTCTCATCGATCCTAATTCTCACCTCGATTTTGACGATACTCGTTCTCTCGGCCGTCTCAATTATTTTCCCGCTTATCGAACAGACTGAAAATTTTATAGTAAAGTTGCCCTCACTCATTGAAAGGATCTATCCATATCCAATTAATCTCGAGCAAATAAATGGTCTGAATCTTGTCCCCGGCCAGGTATACCGAATCGCCATTGGTACTTTTTCCGGAGTACTTTCATTTTTCACCGTGATGGTCATCTCCTTCTACATCGTCAAAGAGATGCATAACCTCAACCACTACCTCGAGTTTTGGTTCGGTAAAGAAAAAGCAATCAAGTATCACGAAATTGTAAAAAAATTGGAGCAACAAATTGGATACTGGGTTAGGGGAGAATTGGCTTTAATGCTAATTGTTGGTGTTCTCAGCTACATAGGTTACATGATAATTGGCCTTCCTTACACCATTGCTCTGGGTGTCATTGCCGGCCTGCTCGAGCTGGTTCCGAACATTGGCCCTACTATTGCCACGATACCCGCCGCCATTGTTGGATTCTCGATTTCAACCACACATGGTTTAGCCGCAATTATCGTCTCCATTATCGTCCAACAGCTTGAAAACAACTTCATAGTTCCCAAGGTCATGCAAAAAAGTATCGGGTTGAATCCTCTAATTACCATCCTTGGATTGATGATTGGTTATCGTATTGGTGGCCCACTGGTCGCTGTCATTTCACTTCCTCTGATTCTCTCAGCCAGGGTCATCATTTCACATATCAAGCTAAATAAAAACACCAACATCCCCGAACTGGATTAATCTCTTCTCTCTAAACTAAAGATCATTATCCTCGTGTTTCTCTCCGACTTGACCTTGTTTCTTAACGAGTATGTAGATGGCAAAAACAAGAGACAGTCCCGTAATTATCCACGGAAGGCTGCCTGAGTCCAAGCACAATCTAAAGTCATTTAAAACATTTCCGGTTTCGGGAAAACCCGGGACACCCCCGTTAAACGTATTGACCACGTTACACGTCTTTTGATCAGCCAAAGAAATTGTCATGTTGCCACTGGCATCACAATCGCCGCTGAAACTCTGGGTATATGAGGGTTTGGTCTCCGAGCTTACTGTATATGATCCTGGAGAGACTTCATACAAAACTCCGGGCGATCCAGCTCCTGGAGCGGGACTACCGGCCACATCAACATTTTCGGATCTGACATGGATGACAAAATCTGAGGCAACTGCATTGCCACCGCCATCATTTATGACTGAAGTTACCACATTTAGTCTCGGAGCTCTATCGTTATTGGTGATGATGCAAGTCTTTCCTGCGCTCGGGGATAAGGTCACGTTCCCTCCTGAATCACAATCACCTCCAAAATTTGTGGCATACGAGGAAATAGAATCAATAGATACTTTATAAGTTCCGGTAGGTAGTGTATATAAAGTGCCGGGACCTCTTGCTCCTGGAGCGGGACTACCGGCCACATCTGCATCTCCACTTTTTACATGGACGGTAAAGTCTGTTGGATTGTGGATACCTCCATTGTCATTTATAGAACCGGTAACGACGTAAAGGAAATCGGCATAAGCGGGGCTGGACCCTTTAAACAGCAGAAGCAGAAAAAGAAAGGCAAGGGAGGTTACTATTCGAGATAAGAATAAAAATCTTACAGAAATACTTCTAACACTCATATTACATTCAGTGTATCCGTCTCAAAAGATAAAATCAACTTGTCGGTGTAACAAAGGTTGTTCACTAGACCCTTTCAAGGATGCTTAAGAATATAAAAATAAGCCAAAAAATTACTCAACTGAAAGGAAGCCCCTTTCGGGGACCCCTAACTCATAGTAAGCCGGATTTTGTCGAGAGGAAGCATCTATCTACGCTCTTAACTTTAGGGACGGAAGAGGCACCTTAATCCCAGTTCGAAGATTGCAGCGGGGCGGGTTACCACTCTCGAAAAATTACTTTCCCGAGATCCTCCTTGCGGAGGCGTTTCACATTTATCGTCTCTGTGGCCCTATCGCGTCCCGGTAATTACTTACCGGAAGACTGTGTTTCCACAGCCACCCTGCCTTTTAGCTGTCCGGACTTTCCTCCCCGATTGCTCGGGGCGCTTCCTACCAGATGTTAGGGGTACTCTATCTTAGCACAATATCCCGATAAATCAACCTATAGTATCAAAGATCGCCTAACCATAGTGTATATGCTTCTTCCCATGAACCTTTGTAAGAACGGCAAAAACTCAGATAATCCCGACCTGATGCACCTACATTGAAAGTCTATGAGTTTGACTTAAGCACTTAATTTATTTATCATCAAGTCATGAGAACAAACGCACTAGTTACAATTGAGACTTCTTTCGCTACCGCATTAAATGAAATTATGCTTGGGATCGTCGGCTTCGTACCCACCCTCCTTGGCGCATTGTTGGTATTTTTCATTGGACTTCTACTCGCCAACTGGCTCAAGACGTTCACCATTAAGCTAATAAATGTAACCAAGGTTGGTAATCTTATTACCAACCCTGCTATCAAAGACTTTCTAAAGAATGCCGAAACCAGCCAGAAAATTGAGGAGGTAATTGGAGAAATTGTCAGATGGGTTGTTTTGATTCTTTTCTTTATGGCCTCCATGAATATACTTGGACTGACTACGGTATCTGCCTTTCTAAATACGGTTTTTGGATATCTACCCAATCTCTTCGCCGCCGTCTTTATTCTTCTCATTGGAGTAGTTCTGGCTGGTATTTTGGAAAAAGTAGTCAAGGGTTCACTTGGAGGGGTTGATGTCTCTCTCTCTAGATTCATGGGTAAGTTCGTCAGCTACACTGTCATGATAATTTCTGCCCTGGCAGCTCTCAGTCAAATGGGCATAGCTCAAAGTTTTATTGAAGTTATTTTTACGGGATTCGTCGCCACCCTGGCAATCGCCTTTGGGCTAGGAGTTGGCTTAGGTTCTAAAGATATCATCAAGGAAATCCTTGATGAAGCCTACAAGAATTTCAAGAAACGCTAATTCAGCCGCCAAAAAACCCAAGCTGTATTAACAAGCTCGGGCTTATTGGACCAATTTTTTAAG